>VSOH01000036.1 GCA_009774735.1 Clostridiales bacterium | reverse complement strand
TAGTAATACATATCATAATATTTTGTACTATTAATAATTTGACCGCTTAATGCTGCATGATTTATTCCCTTTGGTTCTTTAGGGTTATTCCAATCAAAAAACAAAACTGCACAACAATATGGTTTTTTGTATATTTGTTTGCCAACCCAATCGACATCACTTTTTCTTCTTATTGTATAAATGGTATTAATATAGTGCTTATCTCTTAGCCAATCATATAAATTCTGTGCAGCTGCCCAAGCATGTGACCTATCATAATAAACTGTTCTACGATTATATGCATCCCTGGTATTTCTGCATACACAATGCCATCCACTACGTCCATAGCCAGTCATTTTACTTAATCCACCCGCATAAAGGCATGCTGAAACAAAATTTGTACAATCTCCGCTACTGTTTTGTCCGTATTTCGGATTGATACCATTTTTTCTGTTCCACCATTTTTCAGCATATGCTTTTGCTTTGCTTGCACTGTAATAGCCGTCATAATCCACATCATTAATTGGATTGTTACAGCAATAAGCAAATATGTTCAGTCCGTTAACATCAAATTTATACTGCTGTGCAATATTGGGTATATCCGCATTGATAAAACGGCAGATTGATGGGTCATAATAACGGGATTGGAGATAATAGTAACCTGTTTCGCTGTCCAGATAATAACCACGGTAGCGGAGCGGGTTTGCCTCAGCAAGTTCTCTTTCCTCATCGGTATTGTTGAGCAATGTAACAACAACTGTATTGCCCCACTCGTCATACTCATACTGCACAACCTCTTTACCGCCGCTGTTTACAATACTGGCAACATCACCTTGCTGATTGGTCATATATAAATACTGCTTGCCGTTATAATTCAAGCCAAGCGGCACACCGTCAGGGTCATACTGAAAATGCATTGTGTTGGTGCCGTCTGTCTGGGACAAAATTACACCGTCCATTGTATTATAGTATGTTGTTAATCCATTGACTGTCTTTGATGTTCTTATGCCGTTTTCGTCATATGTATAAGTATATTCATTTTCACCGTCTGTTATACTTTCAAGATGTCTGCCGGTGTTCCAGCTAAACGCTCTGTCACCATAGGTCAGCACATTACCGTTAGCATCATAAGTTAAAGAATCATCATTAACCTTTATGAGCAGGTCTTTCCAACCGCTGTCAGAATAGGTAAAGGTTGTTGTTCCTTGTGAATCCCCGTTACGGTCATAGGTTTCACGCAGGGTTACATTACCTCTGCTGTCATAAGTATAATCGGATTGATATACGCCAAAACCGTTTTTAACACTTATCAGCTGACTGTTATCATCATAGGTAAAACGCTGTGAGGCTGAGCCATAGCCTGTACCTGTTATTCTGCCCTGTTCATCATACTCATTGACGATTGCTGTTTCGGCAGTTACGGTTGTTATATTTTTTTCAGTTACATTGTCAAAATCATCATACTTATATGTTGATTTAATCAATTTTCTTGGACCATTTTGTGACACATCGGATATAAGCTTTCCGTTTTCATCTGTAGTAGCAGTATAATTTACACCTGCACTGCCATTATCACGCAAATAAACTATGCTGTTTTCCTTTGAAACAATATGATAATTTGTTCCGAAATTCGTACCGATAATATCCGTCTGTGCTTCAATACCCTGCTCTTCATCCGCTTCGGTTACAGTTTCACTGTATGACTGAACAAGGGTATTGTCCGACATCCGGTAAACCTCAAAGCTGCCATTTTCACCATAGGTGTATCTGAGGTCACTGTCATAATTAATTTTCTGTGTCAGCTCACCCTCTGTATTATATGCAAAGGTTACATATGGTGAGGTACTGTTATCTCTGTATTGTGCGGTTACATAGCCGTCGTCGTTATACTCATATCGGATTTTACTGCCGTTTGCGTAATTTTCTGACACAAGGTTACCGCTGTCATCATAGGTATATGAAATGGTTTCAGCTCCGCCGATTTTTACATTCAGCGGATTACCGTCATCAGTATAATTGAACTCGTAAATATCAAAGCTTTCTTTGATTTTTGCACCAACGTCATTATACTGATAATTTGTCGTTACACCAAGGCGGTTTGTTTCGCTTGCAAGATTGCCGTTTTCGGCATAAACATAGGTCTGACCTGCCGTCGGGTCTGAATAAGTATTTTCCGCAGGCAATCCGTCCTTTGTGCTGTCATAATCCTCTGCACTGATTTCCTGCACCACTCTGCCAAGGTCATCGTAAAGTGTTCGGGTAACACTGTCACCCTCTTTGGCAAGGAGCGTTCTGCCTGCATTATCATAAACATAGGATGCCGTATCACTTTCACAGGCTGTGGTGAGAACATTGCCTAAGGTATCATATGTATATGAAGTAACAGTTGTTGTGGTTTTGCTGTTCTCCGTAATAACAGATGTTTCCTTCGTAACATTACCGCTGGTATCATATTCATATTTATATGCATAGCCGTCGCTGCTGTTTTCCTCAACAACACGTCCATTGCTATCATAAGTATACTCTGTTTTATCAAAGCAAGTCAAGTCAGGATTGTAAATATTTGGAATTTCTCCATCATAATCCTCCTTAAGTGCGGCACTGACAAGAATATAGTTATTATCATCATATGTATAATAGGTGTAGCTGTCACCATTCTGCTCTCGGATTACATTGCCCTTTTCATCATATGTATAATATGAATTATCCTCGGCATCTTCTGTGACAGATGAGAGAACATTGCCCATATCATCATATGTATAGGTTGTGGTTGTGCCGTCCGTGGTTTCAGTAACAACACGCCATTGGATGTCATATGTATATGCTGTTATCTGACCATACTCATCGGTATACTCTACAGGCAGAAAAGCATCATTATATACAGTTTTAGTAGCTTCGCCGCCTGAGGTCAAGGTGGTATAGGTCATATGCGCATCGTCATAATTATATGTAATATATGAGCCGTTATCATATGTAACACGCTTAACCCTGCCGTTATCATAGTAGCTTATGGATTTGTCCATACTTCTGATAAGGGTATAGTCGGTTGTATTGCTTGTGTATTCATACTGACCGAGAGTAACCCCTGCCTGATCGGTTACCTTAATATATCTGCCAAGCTTTGTTGTATATTCAAGCTTATTACCATTTGGGTCAGTTATTTCCTTAACGCTGTAATACTTTACTCCGCTGCCGTCAGGTGCTTCAATCCCTCTGTAATCCGACAAGGCAAAGGAACGACCTGCACCGTCGGAAATAGAAATCTCCTCTGTATTGGTTGTTCTGCTCAGGTTTAACCTGTTGCCTGAATAATCCTCAATTGCACTGAGATATGCGATGCTTTGGAGTGCTTTGATTTCAAAATAATACTTATAAGCACCGGTATCAAAGATATAATTCTTATCTGTTTTCGTGAGCACATATCCATTAAGCTCATCAACATATGTGTCAGCATCTTTTCGTATCATAGGATACTTTGAGCTGTCGGGAAGCTGCACCTCAAGACGGCTGTTTGTAACAAGCACCTTACTGTGGATAGACTCAAACCAGTCTTTGTCAGCACTGTTATAAATTCTTGTATAACCGAAATCAATATTGTTATAGGAGAATTCAAAGTCAGTATTTCCTTCTGTATATACTCCGATAGCTTCATTTGTTGTTGACAGATTCAGATAAGTTATCCTGCCATTTTCACCGATACGGGCATAGACCTTTGTAGTCTGAAAGGCGGGAATTGAAAAGGGTACTGCATAATCAGTCCAGTCACCATCCTCACCTATTTTGTACTGTATTGCCGTATTGTTTGTGTAGTCAAGCTTATAAAGACCTACAAGCTCGCCGTATCTGTAAAAAAGCGGCACCGGTGATATTGCGGCTTCTGCCTTAATTAATGACATAAAATCGACGTAATCCGACAAAAACAGATTACCGAATGTCATTGTCATAAAGGTTGAAAAACCCATCAGCACCGCAAGGAAAATGCTCAACAGCTTTTTCCAGAGTTTTGTTTGGGACACTTTGTTTTCATAATAATTTTCTTTCATTTTTTATACCTCCTAACAATATAAATTAAAACACAACTTATTGCGTTATATATATAGTGTGGATTTTTGAAAAAAGTAACAAAAAAATCAGCAGTAAATCAAAAAAATTTACTGCTGATAAAATTATTCCATATAAAGGACTATTCTTTTTTCTGATAAGGTTTTTTGAACATCAATGATACGCTGATTTGACGAGCCGCGGAATTTGAGTGAAATATCCTTTTTACTTTCCTCAAAGCGTCCGTCAACAAGAACATCAATCAGCGACAGCATTTCTGCAGACACATCGGTTTTTGCCCTGCTTTTCGCTCTTCCTGTTATTTCTTCAAAGGTAAAGCCCGAGTAACACCATATATCCTTATCGGGGAATTTTTCCTTAAACATTACAAGAAACGGCAGGAGCACTCTTTGATTTTCAGGCTCAAAGGGCTCACCGCCCAAAAGAGAAAGACCATTTATCCAATCAGGCTCACATGACTCAAGTATTTCCATCATTGTCTGTTCGGTAAACGCCTCCCCAAACCCAAAATCCCAAGTCTGTGCATTAAAACAGTCCTTGCAGTGATGTCTGCAGCCTGACACAAAAAGCGATGTACGAACACCTATTCCGTTTGAAATATCATTTTTTTTGATTTCACCGTAGTTCATATTCCACCTCATATTTTACAACTATATGGCAATAGGCTGTCTTTAATCAGACAGCCTATTTTTCATTTTATAAGTGCAGAACTCTTTCCTTAATTTCCTGAGTTCTTCCCTGATTCCAGAACTGCGTGCCGATATAACCGCAGGTTCTGCGTGCAACATTCATTTTATCCTGATCCTCATTGCCGCACTTAGGACATCTCCACACAAGCTTGCCGTCACCGTTTTCAACAATTTTAATCTCGCCGTCATAGCCGCAGCACTGACAGTAATCGCTCTTGGTGTTAAGCTCGGCATACATAATATTATCATAGATAAATCTCATAACCTGAAGCACTGCAGGGATATTATCCTGCATATTCGGCACCTCAACATAAGAAATTGCACCGCCGGGTGAAAGAGCCTGGAACTCACTCTCAAACTTAAGCTTGGTGAAAGCATCAATCTCCTCAGCCACATGAACATGATATGAGTTTGTAATGTAGTTTCTGTCAGTTACACCGGGAATGATACCAAATCTCTTCTGAAGCTGCTTTGCAAATTTATAAGTTGTTGACTCAAGAGGAGTACCGTAAATACTGTAATCAATATTTTCCTCTTTCTTCCACTTGTTACAAGCATCATTCATATACTGCATAACTGAAAGAGCAAACGGCTTACCGCCATCAGAATCAGTATGTGACTTGCCCGTCATATACTTTGTACATTCATAAAGACCTGCATAGCCAAGTGAAATGGTTGAATAACCGTCAAAGAGCAGTCTGTCAATGGTTTCACCCTTTTTGAGTCTTGCAAGTGCACCATGCTGCCACAAAATCGGTGCAGCATCACTCATTGTGCCCATAAGTCTGTTATGACGGCACTGGAGTGCCCTGTGGCAAAGGTCAAGACGCTCATCAAATATCTTCCAGAACTTGGTCATATCACCGCCCGATGAGCAGGCGATGTCAACAAGGTTAAGTGTTACAACACCCTGATTGAAACGACCGTAATATTTCTTTTTACCTTCAACATAGTTCTTGGCATTCGCAATATTTCCAACCCCGTTTTCAGTAAATCTGTCAGGTGTAAGGAATGAACGGCAGCCCATACAGGTGTAAACATCACCCTTTAAATCAAGCATAACCTTTTCACTGATATAGTCAGGCACCATACGCTTTGCAGTACATCTTGCTGCCAGCTCTGTAAGATAATAGAACTGTGAATCCTCTTTAATATTATCCTCCTCAAGCACATAAATAAGCTTCGGGAATGCAGGAGTAATCCACTCCCCGCTTTCATTTTTAACACCCTGTATTCTCTGCTTGAGAGTTTCCTCAATAATAAGAGCAAGGTCCTTTTTCTCCTGCTCGTTATTCGCCTCGTTAAGATACATAAACACGGTAACAAAAGGAGCCTGTCCGTTGGTTGTAAGCAGCGTTACAACCTGATACTGAATAGTCTGTACACCACGGGCAACCTCTTCACGTACTCTTTTTTCCGTAAGTCCGTTAATCTGCTCCTCGTTCATTTCCACTCCAAATTCAGCAGTTTCAGCAATAACCTCTCTCTTAATCTTTTCACGGCTTACCTGAACGAATGGTGCAAGATGTGACAGTGAAATAGACTGACCGCCGTACTGACTTGAAGCAACCTGCGCAATAATCTGTGTTGCAATGTTGCAGGCAGTTGAGAATGAATGCGGCTTTTCAATCATAGTTTCACTGATAACAGTGCCGTTCTGAAGCATATCCTCAAGATTAACAAGGTCACAGTTATGCATATGCTGTGCAAAATAATCAGCATCGTGAAAATGAATTATACCCTGCTCATGCGCATCAACAATATCCTGGGGCAAAAGAATTCTTTTTGTAATATCCTTTGACACCTCACCGGCCATATAGTCACGCTGAACTGAATTGACGGTGGGATTTTTGTTTGAATTTTCCTGCTTAACCTCTTCATTATTACACTCAATCAGTGACAAAATCTGATTATCTGTAGTATTTGCCTTTCGGATAAGTGAGCGGTTATAGCGGTACTTTACATAAAGCCTTGCAACCTCAAAAGCACCCTGTGCCATAATCTGATTTTCAACTATATCCTGAATTTCCTCAACAGAAAATGCTCTGTTCGCCTTAAGTGTTTTAAATTCCACATATTCAGCAATTTCATGAATCTGGCTTTGTGAAAGCTCTTCCTTCTTGCAGGCAGCATTCGCCTTTGATACGGCTACTATAATTTTATTTATATCAAAATCTGCTTCAGATCCGTTTCTCTTAATAATTTTCATTGTTTATTACCCCATAAAAGTTGTTACAAAATAGTTACATTCAAAATAAGTGACTGGATTTATAATATCAAATAAATAGTATTATGTCAATAGCAAACAGCAAAATAAATACAACATCTTGTGTCTATTATTTTAATTGAACGTTACAATACGTATATGTAGATAAATAGATCTTTGCTGTAAAACTGTGGAATTTCACACATCATCAATGATTTTAACGGTTACAAAATAAAAAAACATATTTCTGCAAAAAATAAGAGCAGATATATAATCCACTCTTATACGAAAACTTATTTTTCTTCAGGAAGCTGATCAACACCGTTTATAGCATCCTTCAAACCGAGGTCATTCTTTATCATGGTGGTTGAAACACCGGGTGTTCTGTCAAGGAAAACCAGCTCGCAGTGCTCTTTCAGATAGTCGAACTTGTCACTGCCTGCCCAGTCACCGCCCATAACAACCGTATCAATATGATACGCCTTAACATCATCAAGCTTCTGCTCCCAGCAGTTTTCAGGAATAACAAGGTCAACATAACGGATTGCCTCAAGCATCTTTTTCCTTGTTTCATAGGAATGATAGGCCTTTTTGCCTTTTCCTGCATTGAACTCATCTGTTGAAAGTGCAACAACAAGATAATCTCCCATTGCCTTTGCTCTCTTCAAAAGTCTGATATGACCGTAATGAAGCAAATCAAAAGTGCCGTATGTTAAAATTCTTTTCATATTTTATCTCCAATATAATAATTAATAATTTTATTAAATCATAATATACATTATATGTCAAGTATGTCCTTTATAACCTCACCTGCAATAATAAGACCTACCACTGAAGGAACAAACGCATTGCTCGCAGGTATTGAGCGCCTGCCCTGCTGAATTTCTCCACAGTCACAAACCGGCTTTAATGGCTCCTCCTTTGAATAAACAACCTTCAGATGTTTAACACTGCGTGCCTTCAGCTCTCTACGCATTACCTTTGCAAGCGGACAAACAGAGGTTTTATAAATATCACTGACCTCAAAACGTGTGGGGTCAAGCTTATTTCCTGCACCCATTGAGCTGATAATCGGCGTGCCTGCTTTTTCGCACTGCACTGCAAGCTCAATTTTACCTGACACAGTGTCAATTGCATCAACCACATAATCATATAAACTGAAATCAAATTCATCTGCCGTTTCGGCAGTAAAAAACGTCTGATAACAATTCACATTACAATTGGGATTTATTTCTAAAATTCTATCCCTTGCAGCGTCAACCTTTAACTGACCTACTGTTTTATGTGTAGCAATAATCTGCCTGTTGATGTTTGACAAACTGACGGTGTCGTTATCAATCAAATCAATTGTGCCCACACCTGTTCTTGCCAATGCCTCAACAGCGTAACCGCCGACACCGCCAACACCGAATACGGCAACACGTGAAATATTAAGTTTCTTTATACCATCGCTGCCGAACATCATACGGCTTCGTGAAAACTGATTATCCATACTATATATAATACTCGTCTGTCTTTTTAGCTCTGTCGTTGTCGATTATATCCTGAAGGGTAATAGAATCAAGATAATCGGTTATCGTTTTATAAAGTCCCTGCCACATCGGAAGAGTAGGGCAGATTTCGCATTTTTCACAGGTATTAGGCTCATAATCAAGACACACAACAGGAGCAAGACTGCCCTCTGTAATTCTGAGGATATCACCAACAGTATATTTATCCGGAGCCTTTGCAAGCATATATCCGCCCTGAAAGCCCCTTGTAGTCCTCAGCACACCCGATTTATTCAGCATAGGAACAATCTGCTCCAAATACTTTTTGGAAATATCCTGTCTTTCGGCAATGTCTTTCAGAGCCACATAGCCGTTATTTTGATTTTCGGCTAAATCAAGCATCAGCCTTAAGGCATATCTGCCCTTAGTTGATATTTTCAAAATCATCACCTCTGTAATTACCTATTATAACATAGGTTTTATATGTTTTCAACAATATGAATCAGAGTATTCTCCCCTCAGAAATATTGAACTTAAACACATCGTTCTTCGTTTTGATACAGGCAATATGATCAACAATTTCTGCACTGATGATTTCTGCTTTATCACAGCTTATTGTCTGAGTGAAAATATTCATCTGCTCATCTGTATAGGTTGAAACATCATCACTTACAAAAAGTAGATTACCGAGCATACTGTTAACTTTGGCAACAATTTTCCTCTGACTCATCGGCATTTTGATATTATTATCACGCAGCAGAAAAACATCCGGGTCATTCAGCCACGCTCTGCCGTCAAGATGCCGGCGGTAAATGGTATTCGTTAAAGTATTTATTGTTGAAACATCCTCACGTGAAAATGGTTTTTTATTCCAGCTCAATGCCACATCGGCTCCGATTCGGCAAAAATCGACCTTACCGAAAGCAGGTGCAAGAGGAACTCCGCAGCCAAGAATAATTTTATCACCGCACCATTCTCTGATTAAATCCATAGCTTCGCACATTATTTCGCCACGGCTTTTATTATGAATAGGTCTTTGACAGCAGGCATAAAGAAAATCCAGTTTCACCATATCATAGCCCCAGTCATTAAGCACTGTGTCAAAAACATTTTTCAGATGCGCACGCACCTCTTTATTATAAATATCAAGAGCATAAAAGCCGCCCCAGTTCTGAGAGGAATAATGATATTTGCCATTTTCATCGGTAACAAGCCAGTCCTTATGCTTCTTAAAGACATTCGACTTAGGTGTTACAGCAAAGGGGGCGAGCCATAAGCCTGCAAGCATATCGTTTTTATGAATACGATCTGCAACGACCTTCATTCCGTCAGGAAATTTTTTTGAATCGGTTTCAAGCCAGTCGCCTACTGTACGCTCATATCCGTCATCAATCTGAAAAATATCTATCTTTGTATCAAGCTTTGAAATCGCCTTTAAATCACGCTTAACAATATCCTGTGTGACCTTGGTGTAGTAATTATACCATGTCGTGTAGCCGCACTTTCTGTCAGCTCTCGGTTTTGGAACATTCATAAGAGTGAAATATCTGTCAAAAACAGAATTATATTCACCACGGATTATTACTGCATCAAGTACTCTTTTTTCACTGTCAAAGGATACACCTTCCAAATCCTTGGCAATCGTCAAAGTGTTTTTGTTTGTATCAAAGGTAAAGACAGTATAGCCTGCTCTTTCACTCAGCGAGCCGAAAAGAGTAAGCGCATTCCCCTTTCTTACATAAGCATAGGAATAGCCGTAGAACAGCCCTTGCTTTTCAGGATAATCGTGCCAGAGCAAATCTCCTGCACCCCAAATCCCTAAAGGATTGAATTTAGATTTTTTAACACCTAAAAATCTCGGATTAAATTCATCCATAGCCTCATTCGGTGAATACTCTCTGCTTACAGTCCAGCTTTGGTATCCGTTTGTAAAAATCCGCTCATCACTGTTAACCTGATAATCAGCAGTAAGCTCGAACTTCCTGAATTCAATTTTTCGTTTTGGAAATACAGTAACCGACAATCGACTTTCATCGCTGTCAATACTGAGAATAAAATCCTCATTACTGCAATCAGTGTTTTTTTTAATTCTGCCATCTGCATAATATTCAAAGTTACATTTCCAATTCATATGAATATCTCCTTATTTAATACTATTATTTTACTATATTTTTACAAATATTGCAATGAAAGAGTTTTTCGGTTATTATTATATCAGTGAGGTACCGATATGATCAAGTTAATTCCTGAACCGTCATATATTAATATCATAAATAATGAAAAACACAAAATTGGCCATATTACCCTTGGCGAAAATGCGCTCAGCAGTGCGGCAAAGAACGACTTTTTATCATTCTGCAAACGTCCTCAAGGCGAGGCAAATATAATATTTAAAACAGATAACAGCCTTGACCATGAAGAATATATCATTAAAACAGGTGAAAAAATTATTATTGATGCATCAGGAGCTGCCGGTCAGCTTTACGCCCTGCAAACGCTTAAACAGCTGCTGTTTGCGTATAACTTTAATATTCCCTGTATTGAAATAAAAGATAAGCCAAAATATAAAATACGCGGATTTATGCTTGACGTCGGCAGATATTTTTACTCAGTTGATGATGTTAAGCTGATTATAAGAAAAATGGCAGTCCACAAGCTGAATTTTTTCCACTTTCATCTGACCGAGGATCAGGGCTGGAGAATTGAAATAAAAAAATATCCCCTGCTTACGGAAAAAGGTGCAATGCGTACAAAAACCAATTTTAATAACAAGCCGCACGGCGGATTTTATACACAGCAGGAAATTAAAGAAATAGTAAGCTATGCACATGATTTCAATATTAAGATAATGCCCG
>VSOH01000035.1 GCA_009774735.1 Clostridiales bacterium | reverse complement strand
CAATTATACTTTTTGTTCTCAGTGCACTTTGTTCTACAAGATTTTTCTTTTTCCAAAATACAATTAAAGAAAAATACCGAAATGATTATAATTTAGTACTTGATATTACTGAAAAATGCGAAACCGTTGACGATATTGTCAGCTATGTAAACCAAAGTTCCAAAGATTTTACAGAAACTAAAAAGGATAACAAAACAATCGGTTACAGTTTCAGCAGTGACATCGGAAATATTACAATAAGCTTTAATATCGATGAAGAGGATGAAAACAAAAAAGAAACTGCAACAGACAGATTAAGAAAAATATTTGCAAATGCGATTCTGAATACATTCCCCGAATCTGCCGAAAAGCAAAGTGACTATATAGTTAATTTGGCTGTTGCTAATTTAGGCAAATATAAAAATGGTTACGATTCAATATCACTTGCTAAGCTTCGCATTAAGCCTGACGAGCTTGATAAAATATATAACTTCACATCTACAACAAAAGATAACGAAGAGTATTTAGAATTTTTCAATACTTATCTGCCTAAAAATCTATACATCACACCATCAAACAATCAAAAAAATCACGATAGTGAATTGGTATACACTTTTACTGCAGGCAATAATGAAAATGCATTTGACACAGATTTTAATATTACACTTCGTTCAGAAAAATATATATCAATAGAAAAGCAAAAACAAAATATAGTCGAGTTCTTTAAAGAAAATCCAAATGCAGACAAAGATGACATTTCTAAGAAATTCAACTGTCAAGCACATGGTCCCGGATATTCATATAACGAATACAGGAATTTAGTAAAATCTGTATTTGATTCAGTGTATTCCGAACCATATACACCTGGTCACATCTTTTCATCATTTGAATTTGACGGAAGTGATTTAACTGAGGAAAGCATTAACAAGCGTTATAATGATTTATTCATTTATCAATTATCCGACGATTTGCTATTTATGAAAAAAAAGTACAAGGATTCAACTTTAATTATTTTCTTCTCTAAAACCAACATCAAGTTTTTCTCTATTGAAAGCATGGAAGAAGCAGAAGAAAAATATGTTTCAAGCTATGGCGGTAATTGGCGAAAAACGAGATTTGAACCGGATTTGGTATACTTTGACCGAAATGGTACTGCATATAAAGATTATGAAGATATTCCGTATTTCACTAAAAACGGAACAAGATTCAGATTTGAATATGACGAAGAAAACAAGCTATATTATTTAATAGGCTTGAACGGAGAAAAATATGAAGCTGATTTCGGATATATTGATGAAAACAGCAATTTATATTTTTATGTTGGCGATGAGGCACTCAAAAAGCGAAATCCGAACGAACCATATTATTATAACAGCGACGGTGTCAAATTCACAAAATCATTAGAAACAAATTGGGATAAAGATGGAAATCTTATTAATTTTGATGACTATCTTCCAACATACGATTAACAAAAAAGACTTGTTCATTTTTGAACAAGTCTTTTCTTATATTATTTAAGTTTTGCAATCGTTACACCGTTTTCGCCCTCGCCATATTTGCCGAGGCGGTATTCTGAGATATTCGGATGTGTTCTGAGATAATCCGTAACAGCCGCTCTCAACGCACCTGTTCCCTTGCCGTGAATAATTCGGATTTCCTCAATACTGTTGAGGACGCACTTATCAATAAAGAGTCCAAGCTCACCCAGTGCCTCATCAACCATATTGCCCCTGAGATCAATCTCCGTTTTCACATCGGCATCTACCCTTGATGAGGTACGGTACACATTGTGCTGAGCAGATTTCTGCTTTTTTACCGGCTTATCAAGAAGCATAATATCACCCATTTTAACACGTGTTTTCAAAAGCCCTGATTTAACAAGAATATTATTTTCTTTTATCTCAACAATTTCACCCTCACCGATACCACGGATTACAACCCTGTCACCAGCCACAGGCTTTCTCGGCAGCTTATAATCATCGTCCCAGTTATCGGCAAGCTCCATCGGGTTAACAAGCTCATCCATTTCGCCCATCTGGTTTTTAACAGCTCGGCGGGTTTTGCGGGCAATCTCCGTCGCATTTGAACTGTTCTGCTCTCTTTTCAGCTTTTCAAGCTCAAGCAGAAATTCGCTTGATTTACGTTTTGCAGCATCAATCAGCTTTTCAGCCTCACGCTTTGCCTTGTCAAGCTCACGCTGCTTAAGGGTTTCAATTTTATCCCTTTCACTCTGTGCTCTTTCCTCAATCTTCTTTGCTCTCGCCGTCATTTCCTCGGCAATTTTACGTTCATCCTCCAATGCCTGCCTTGACTCCTCAAGCTTTTCAAGCACTGCTTCAAAATCACGGTTATCACTGCCTACAATAGCCTTGGCACTGTCAACAACCGATTTATCCATACCAAGATGTGTGGTGATTGCAAAAGCATTTGATCTTCCCGGGACACCGATAAGCAGCCTGTATGTAGGTCTTAAAGTATCAACATCAAACTCACAGCAGCCATTGGTTACGCCCGCTGTTTCAAGTGCATATGCCTTAAGCTCTGCATAGTGCGTTGTGGAAGCAATGGTTGCCCCCTGTGCCCGTAGCTTTTCTATGATAGAAACAGCAAGAGCGGCACCCTCAACAGGGTCAGTGCCTGCACCAAGCTCATCAATAAGTACAAGTGAATTATGATCTGCCTTTGACATAATATCAATAATATTGACCATATGAGCAGAAAAAGTTGAAAGCGACTGGGCAATACTCTGCTCATCACCGATATCAACCAGAATTTTATCAAAGACTGCAAGTCTTGACCTGTCGGCAACAGGCAGCAGCAGACCGCACATTGCCATGGCACTGAGCAGACCCAGGGTTTTAAGTGTAACTGTTTTACCGCCTGTGTTAGGACCTGTGATTACGAGCGTGTCATACTCCTCACCCAAGATAATGTCAGTCGGCACAACCTTGTTTTTATCAATAAGGGGATGACGTGCTTTTTTCAGCTGAATTATACCTTCATTATTCAGGAGAGGTTTTGTTGCTTTCATTTTATAGGCAAGATGAGCCTTGGCAAAAATCAGATTCAGCATAACAGCACAGTTAAACGAATGCTTGATACTCTCAGCAAACTCCCCTGCCTCGGCAGAAAGCTCAAAAAGTATACGCATAATCTCATCACGCTCTTTGCCCTGCAGAACCTTGATATCATTGTTGGCATCCACAACCGAGGAAGGCTCAACAAACACAGTTGCACCTGTTGAAGATGTATCGTGAACAAGACCCGGAACATTACCCCTGTGCTCTGCCTTAACAGGCACAACAAAGCGGCCGTTACGCTGCGTAACAATAGCCTCCTGCAAGTATGGCTGATAGTGGGCGGAATGGAGCATTCCGTCAAGCTTTTCACGGATTGAGCTTTCCTTTGACCTGATTTTTCTTCTTATGTCTGACAAAAGCTCACTGGCTTTATCGGCTATTTCCTCCTCACTGATAATTGAGATGAATATCTTTGTTTCAAGGTATTTATTCGTGGTAATACCCTCAAAGAAAAAATCAAGATTTGTTCTTACACCGCTGCAGTGACCATGCCACTCATCAAGGGCACGGATTGACCTTAAGCAGTATCCTATATCAAGCAGTTCCTTGGGATTAAGCGAACCGCCTGCCGCCGCTCTGTGCAGCGGATTATTAACATTTTTAAGTCCGGAGAATGACAGACCGCCGAAGCGAGCCAGAAGTGAAAAGGCATCCTCGGTCTGACTGAGCAAAAGCTCAACCTCATTTAAATCGGTACAGGGCTTCAGATTCCGTGCTAAATCCTTTGCATCGTCGCAGGTACATTCATTCGCCAGCTTTTCCAAAATTATATCCAATTCAAGTGTTTTAAAATTTTTATCCATTATACTATTCCTTTATAAAACGCTAATGTCGGCAAATTCTTCTGTATTCTTGACATCATATATTTTTCACTGATGTCGCATAAAAGGTTAAGATTTTCCTCACTGAGGGTAAATGAAAAAATCTTTTTAGGCTCGGTAAGGCAAACAAACCGAACGGCTGTTATAACATTTTTAGGGCAGGGTGTTGAGCCCGGCACACCACAGTTTTCACAATAAATCAAACCGTTCATTGTATCAAAATACATTAAATCCGTTTCATATACAGAGCATTTTGCACAGGCTAAAATACTTGGCATATAACCGCCAAGGGACATCAATCGAAATTCAACGGCTGCTTTAATCAGCCTTATATCCTTGCTGCTGTTGCAAAGCAGATGAAGTGAATTAAGCATAACAGAAAGCATTTCTTCCGCAGGCTGCTCCTCCTCACCTACCTCATAGGCAAGCTGTGCAAAATACTGAGCAAGAGACAGTTTTACTATATCAAATCTTAAATCAAAAAACACCTCAATAGGTGTTGCATTATCCACTATAAAAGCATCTTTTCCACGGTAAAGTGAAAAATCACTGTAAGCAAAAAGTGATGTTGACGATGCAAGCCTGTTTTTAATCTGCTTGGCACCGCGGACAAAGGCACGAACAAGTCCATAATCAGCAGTAAGGAGAGTAACTAAACGGTCACTCTCCCCTATTGTCTGTTCCCTTATTACTAAGCCCTTGGTAGTGGTTGCCATCATCACTCACCTTTTCATTTTCCTTATAACTTAAATAATCGTTAACAGAGCCACTGCTCCAGAATTCCTTCCATTTATCATCCATAAATAACACCCCACAGTTATTTTATACTATGGCGGTGCAATTAGTTATGTTAAATTAATCCAATCCGAAATTGTGGATTAAGCCCTCGCGGTTTCGCCAGTCAAGCTTAACCTTAACCCAGCAGTGAAGATTAACCTTAATCCGGAAAAAACTTTCTAAATCCTGCCTTGCATAGGTTGAAACCTTTTTGAGCATAGCACCGTTTTTGCCGATGACCATACCCTTGTGGCTTTCCCTTTCGCAATAGATTGTAGCCTCAATATCAAGTATATCCTTATCATCACGCTCACGCATCTTTTCAACGGCTACAGCAATACCATGCGGAATTTCCTTATCCATTAATCTTAAGATTTTTTCACGGATAATTTCAGCAGCCAGAACACGCTCAGGCTGGTCTGTCAATGTATCGTCAGGAAAAAAGTGCGGTGACTCAAAGGCAAGCTTTTTCAGCTCGTCAACAAGCTCATCAACGTGGTCACCCTCAGTGGCACTGACAGGAACAACTGCGGTAAAGTCAAACATTGAATTAATCTCAACAATTCTTTCAAGCAGTTCCTTTTTATCGGCTACCGTATCAATTTTATTGATTGCAAGAATAACAGGGCATTTCTGCTTTTTGAACATTTCAATAAGCTGCAGCTCCTGTTCATTGAGCTTACCCTTTGGCTCAACAATAAACAGACAGGCATCCATACCGCCGACAGTGTCACCCACAGTCGCATTCATTTTTTCGCCAAGCTTATTATGTGCAATATGGAAGCCGGGTGTATCGGTAAAAACAAGCTGTGTTTCATCCTCTGTCAAAACACCCATTATCTTAGTTCTGGTGGTCTGAGGCTTTGATGAAACGATAGCAATTTTCTGACCGAGTATTTTATTAAGTATTGAAGATTTGCCCACATTGGGCTTGCCTACAATGGCAATAAAAGCGGTTTTAGTCATTATTCGTCACCCATATAGTAGCTGTTGTCACGCTTCCAACCGATTTGTGTAAGTACGGTTTCTTCCTTCTCACGCATATGTACCTCTTCAAGACCGCCTGCTTCATGGTCATAGCCAAGCAGATGCAGCATGGAGTGTACTGTTAAAAATCCAATTTCTCTTTGCAGCGGATGATTATATAGTTCAGCCTGCTCCACAGCCTTCTCAACAGAAATAACTATGTCACCAAGCATTTTTGAGCCTGTGTCAAGATTCGTGTCATAAACACCGTTTTCACCAAGCGGAAAAGACAGTACATCTGTTTCTCTGTCAATATTTCTGTACTGATAATTCAGCTCGTGAATACGCTCATTATCAACAAAGGTAACACTAACCTCAGCCGAGCCGTCGAAATTTTCAAGCTCCAGTACAGCGTGACAGCATCGTCTGATTAACAACCGGATACCTGTTGGAATCTTTACCTTTTTTTGTTCATTTGAAATCATAACCTTTACGGTGTCCATTACTTTCCCTCCTCATATTTTTGGTATGCATTGACAATATCCTGCACAAGCTTATGGCGAACAACATCCTTCTGATTAAATCTGCAGGTTGCAATATCATCAATATCTTTAAGAATTTTTAAAACCTTTTTAAGCCCTGACTTTTTACCGTCGGGCAAATCTATCTGTGTAATATCACCTGTTATCACCATCTTTGAACCGAAGCCAAGACGTGTCAAAAACATTTTCATCTGCTCAGGTGTGGTGTTCTGTGCCTCGTCAAGAATAATAAAGCTGTCATCAAGAGTACGCCCTCTCATATACGCAAGCGGTGCAACCTCAATTGCACCACGCTCCTGACAGCGCTGAAAATTTTCAGCACCAAGCATATCAAAAAGAGCATCATAAAGCGGTCTTAAATAAGGGTCAACCTTGCTCTGCAAATCACCCGGAAGAAAGCCGAGCTTTTCACCGGCTTCAACAGCAGGACGGGTCAGTATAATTCTGTTAACCTCTTTTGCCCTAAATGCAGTAACTGCCATTGCAACGGCAAGATAGGTTTTACCTGTTCCTGCAGGACCCACACCAAAAGTTATTGTATTATTTCTTATAGCCTCACAGTACTTCTTCTGCCCCAGTGTTTTAGGCTTGACAGGCTTACCCTTTGAGGTGATACAGATTGAATCACCGCTCATTGAGCTTAGCTTGTCCTCATTGCCCTCATTAACAAGTGACAGAACATACCTGACATTCTGGTTGGTGAGGCTCTCACCCTTGCTTATCAGCATAAGCATAGAGTTCAGTGCCCTTGTTGCCTTTGAAACATTCTCGGCATCACCCACTACCTTTAAATCCGTACCACGTGATATTATGGATACACTGTATTCCTTTTCGATTAACTTTATATTTTCATCAAAGCTGCCGAACAGGCTCACTGCCTGCTCCAGTGCTTCAAACTCAATTATCTGTTCAATCATTATTTTTCACTACTTTTATTTTTTCAATTCGTCTGTCACTGACTTCCAAAACAGTAAAGGTTAAGCCCTCATAGGTACAAACCTCCTGCTCGGTATTTTCACCCGTAGGCAAAAAGCCGAGAAGATTAATAACAAAACCTGCAAGGGTATCATAATCACCTTCAGGGAACTCCACACCCAAAACCTCGCTTACATCGTCAATATCACTGATTCCGTCAAAGGTATAGGTTTTGTCGTCAATTTTTGTTACCTGTTCTTCCTCGTTATCATATTCATCACGGATATTACCGAAAATACATTCCATAACGTCCTCAGTGGTAACCAGTCCGGCCGTACCGCCGTACTCGTCAACAACAATTGCCATCATGGTTCTTTTTTCAGTCATCTGAGCAAAAAGCTTTCCGCAGGGAATTGTTTCCGGCACAAAAAGCGGCTTGCGGATATAGTCGGTCAATTTGTCATCACCTGATATTTTTGTACCGACAAATTTGAGCAGGTCCTTTACATATATTATGCCGCAAATATTATCTAAATCCTCTTTAAAAACAGGAATTCTGGATCTTCCCTCATTTATAGACAGCTTTACTGCCTCTTCAATAGAATCATTAATATCAACAGCATCAATATCTGTTCTGTGTGTCATAATGTCGCCGGCATTCAAATCGTCAAATTCAAAAATATTGTTAATCATAACCCTCTGATTTTTTTCAAGCTCACCGACATTTTCGTCGCCCTCCACTAATTGCTTGATTTCTTCCTCAGTGGAGCTTTCCTTTTTAAAAAGCCTTCTAAGACCACCGCCCATTTAGGCATATCCCTCCAATATATAGAAATATTTATTAGTTATTATATAATAAAATTATTAGTTTGTAAAGTCTTGTAATATATGCTATAATCATAAACAGGTGATATCAATGCTTGAACTTCTTAAGGAAAAAGAGAATATCTGGGACTATCTTGTTCGTGACAGCAAGCCTATTGCGGTTTACGGTATGGGCAACGGAGCAGAAAAAATAATCAGCACTCTTGAAAGCTACGGAGCTAAGGTGGATGAAATTTTTGCCAGTGATGAATTTGTAAGAGGTCACAGCTTTTTAGGATACAAGGTAAAGAAATACAGTGATATTTGCCGTGAATATGATGATTTCAATGTAGTTCTTGCATTTGCCACGCACCTTGATAATGTACTCGAAAATATAAAAAGAATTAATAATGAACACCCTGTTTTTGCTCCGGATGTTCCTGTTGCGGGCGGCGGACTTTTCACCACGGAATACGTTAAAGAAAACGAGGATAAATTTGATTTTGTCTATAATCACCTTGCAGATGACGAAAGCAAAAGTGTTTACCTTGATATAATTAATTTTAAAATATCAGGAAAGGTTGATTACCTTTTTAATTCATTCTGTGACAAAAACGAGGTATACAGTAAACTGCTTAATCTCAACAACAATGAAATAATTGCTGATTTAGGGGCTTATGACGGTGATACAATAAGAGAGTTCACAGCATATACAAATGGAAAATATGAGCATATTTATGCCCTTGAGCCTGACCCAAAGAATTTCAGAAAGCTTTCTAAAAACACAGAAAATCTGACAAATATCGACATTTACAATATGGGTGCATGGAGCAGGCGTGACACTCTTATTTTTGACAGACAGGGCAGCAGAAATTCCAAGCTTTCAAGCAAAGGCATACCTGTTGAAGTCTGTGACCTTGACAGTCTGATTGATTCCCCTGTTACAATGATAAAAATGGACATTGAGGGAAGTGAGCTGCAGGCACTGAACGGTGCTGAAAAAACAATAAAAACATACAGCCCAAAGCTATACATCTGTGCTTATCACAGAAATGAGGATATCTTCTCACTGCCAATGAAGATAATGAAAATAAATCCGGAATACAAAATATATTTCAGGCACAGCAAATACATACCTGCCTGGGAGTCCAATTTCTATTGCGTCTGCAAATAAATTACCGAGGAAATAATAATGATAACCATTTTATACAGTGCAATAATATTTATAGCCTGCACAATTGGTGCTATTGTAGGTATCGGCGGCGGTGTCATCATAAAACCGCTTCTTGATTTCATAGGAATACACAGTGTTGAAACAGTCGGTTTCATATCAACCTGTGCAGTATTTGCCATGAGCATAAGCTCATCAATCAAGCATATAAAGGCTAAAACACCCATAAAGCAAAAAGTAGTGTTGCTTGTTTCGGCAGGATCCGTATTCGGCGGAATAATCGGAAATGAAATATTTGATTTAGTGCTGGAAAGACTGAATTCAAATATGGTTAAAGGTATACAGGCAGTTATAATAGCAGCATTTATCATCTTTGTTATCATTTATATTAACTCAAAAAATATAAAAAGCTTTGAAATCAAAAATCCTGCTGCAATAGTTCTGATAGGACTTATGCTCGGCTTAATGAGTGCATTTTTAGGTATCGGCGGCGGACCGATTAACACCACCTTCCTTGTGCTTTTGTTCTCATTCACATTAAAAGAAAGTGCTGTCTATTCGGTTGCAATTATATTTTTCAGCCAGCTAAGTCAACTGATTACTATATTTATTAATAATCAGTTTGTTCCATATAAAGAATTCACACCGATTATTTTAATTGCAATGGCTGTATCTGTTATCGGTGGAATAATCGGCTCACAGCTAAATAAAAAGCTATCAAACAAAACGATTACAAAAATATTTTCGGCAGTGCTTATAGTTGTTGCAATCATCAATATTTATAATGCCGCTGTTGGTTTTATTACAAAATAAATATATGGAGGTTATTTATGAAAAAGAAGAATATTATTTTCTATTTTTCAGACCAGCAAAGATGGGACACGATTAACGAAACTGTGTCACCCAATCTTTGCCATCTTGCCGAGGAGGGTGTTAAGTTTGAAAACAACTTCACCTGCCAGCCTGTTTGCGGTCCTGCAAGAGCGTGCCTGCAGTCCGGAAAATATGCAACACAAATCGGCTGCTACTGGAACGGAATACCGCTGCCCGAAAACACAAAGACCTTAGCCCATCATTTCAATGATGCCGGCTATCAGACAGCTTATATCGGCAAGTGGCACCTTGCCTCTGACCGTTTGCCGGGTGTAGGACTTCACTGTGAAAAGACCGCTGTACCAAAAAACAAGCAGGGCGGTTATCAGTACTGGCGTGCTGCCGATGTTCTTGAATTCACTTCACACGGCTATGACGGCTATGTTTTTGACGGTGACGGAAACAAGCTTGATTTCAAAGGCTACAGAGCTGACTGTATTAATGACTATGCACTGGAATTTATTGAAAACAGAGATAAAGAAAAGCCGTTCTTTATGTTTATCAGCCAGCTTGAGCCGCATCATCAAAATGATCACAAGCATATTGAGGGATATAAGGAAACAATTGATAATTTCAAAGACTATCCCCTGCCCGACGATTTAACATTTCTCAAAGGCAATTATAAAGAGGAATACCCTGATTACATATCTGCCTGCAACAGACTTGACTATAATGTGGGAAAGCTGATTGAAAAACTAAAGACAGAGGGAATATATGATGATACAATCATTATATACACCTCCGATCACGGGGCTCACTTTAAAACAAGAAATTCTGAATACAAACGCTGCTGTCACGAAAGTGCCACACACACACCGCTTATAATTAAGGGTGGCGGATTTGAAGGCGGAAAATGTGAAGAAAGATTGTCGTCACTCATTGACCTGCCGCCTACAATGCTTTCAATGGCAGGAATACAGATACCTAATGATTATTCAGGTGTTGACTTAACAAAGCAGATTGATAAGCCAGACGAAAAAAGAAACTGTGTATTCATTCAAATCAGCGAGGCATCAAATTCAAGAGCAATAAGAACAGAGCGTTTTAAATATGAAGTACGTGATATGGCGCCGATGGGACATGCTCATCACAGTTCTAATATATATTGGGAAAGCTATCTTTATGATTTGAAGAAAGACCCTGACGAAAAACACAATCTTGTTAAAAATTCAAGATATAAACACGTAAGGCAGGAGCTTAAATACCTGTTACTTGAACAAATGTCAAATGCCGGCGAAGAGGCACCTGTTATCATGCCCGCGCTTATGAAAAGGAGAAAATAAAAAATATTTAACTTCAAAAGAACGTATCTGTTTTACGGCAGGTGCTTTCGGACGTTCCGGAATATACACTCTGATGTCAATGTTTACACTTGTTTTCTTTCAGAACGGTGCCGGACTGATTGTTCATATGCTGTGCTATGC
>VSOH01000034.1 GCA_009774735.1 Clostridiales bacterium | reverse complement strand
GTATTGAGAAAATATATTAGTTTATTAGATTCCATACATTATTCAGTTGAAGAGTTAAAAAGAGTACAACAAAGCGATGACCCGTTAACCAATGAAGAACTGAATGAGTTACTGGATGAAGAATTAAGCCGATCTGTTGATGAGATGGATACTGATGTTGTTGACTTTCTAATAAATGAAATAGATAAAAATTATTTTGGTAATCTATTTGAATAGCAAACAAGGGCTCTTATAGAGCTCTTGTTTGCTGTTATGCAAAAACAAAATCTATCAGTTGAAAGGAAAACTATGAAAAATAAAATCTGCTGTTTTTCGGGTCACAGAAAAATGTCGGAGGAAAAATCAAAGGTATATGAAAAATTAAATAAGCAAATAAATATTCTTATAAATGAAGGCTATGACACATTTATCTGCGGAGGAGCCTTAGGGTTTGATACATTATGTGCGTTAGCTGTTTTAAAAGCAAAGGACAATAATGAATGTATAAAATTAGTGCTTGCACTGCCTTGTGAAAATCAAACTAAAAGCTGGAGGCAAAATGATATTGATATATACAATTCAATTATTGAAAAAAGCGACAAGGTGATATACACCTCATCGCAGTATTACAATGGCTGTATGCACAGGCGCAATAGGTTTATGGTGGATAACAGCTCCTGCTGTATCTGCTATCTGAACAATTCTTACGGCGGAACGGCTTACACTGTGAAATATGCTGATTGTCAGGGGCTTCGTATTATAAATCTGGCGGAGCATTATGGCACAGATACGTCTGAAGAGGAGGGGATAAAATGCGTGCCGGGGAAACGGAAGATATCGAGGGGAAGTATAAAACGCTGAAAAAGCAGAGGTTTGAAGCTGTTGACAAATTTTCATATATAAGTCTGCTTTCTCAGCGTTTGATTGTTCTTGTGGATTCAACGGATTCGGATTTATATGATTTTGAGAATTTGCTGACTGATATCAGACTGACTGTAGAGGAGCTGAATAATTGCTGTGTTGCATACAGTGAAATGCTTGAAAAATTTGTTGAATCGCAAAGGTAATTTGCATCAGAATATATTGCCGAAGGTGATTTTCTGATTATCATAGATTGATTTAATCTGATTTTTTGCGGTTATCAGCTCGCTCTCAAGGTCATCACTTTCATTTTTTGCCAAATCTTTAAGGGATGTGATGGTTACGCCTGTATCATCAAGTGAGCCGTGGTCAATCATCGCAGTTAAATACTGCTGTTTGCTGTCCCAATATTCATCAAGGGTGCTGCAGGTTTCCTCAGCGCCCTTAAAATCCTGCTTTTCAACCTGTTCAATGGCACGGTCAATGTAGCTGTTTGCCTGAGAATAGGTTTTATTTATTGTTATCTGCTCAAAGGTGCACAGACCGAATGCCAATGCAAGAAATGCGATTGCTATAAAAAGTCTTTTCATTGCTTCTCCTTTTCAATTAAATAGGTATTGCCGTCATCGTCAATGGTTAAAAGCATAATCCGCTTTGCATCTCTGTTGACAGTTTGTAGTACAAGTTCAATTTCACTGTCCTTAAGCTTATATTCGTTAAAGTATTCATTTACGGGCTTTCCGTCAATAACAATTGCCACTGGCATACCCTTTTCTTTAACGGATAGATTTATGTCAGATGCAGTTATGGGTTGGTATTCAGCCTTTGGAAGAACGGATATTGAGCCGTTTGTTTCAATTACCGCATCCTCAACCTGACTGATGTCAAATACATCCTTTTGTCTTAATGCATCAACAACATCATCCATTGTGAGGCGGAGCTGTTTAAGCTTTTTCTGGTCAAGCTTGCCCTGTCTTATAATGAATATCGGTCTGCCCTGCAGAAGATTTCTGAACCAAAGGCTTTTCATTGATATAACGCTCATTATGATTTCAAGGCTTACAAACAGCAAAATGGGCACAAGACAGTTTGCAAGGGGCATTGAGTTTTCCTCCAAAGGAATAACTGCTATTGCACTTATCAGTATTGTTATAACAAGCTCGTGGGGCTTAAGCTCGCCGACCTGTCTTTTTCCCATAAGTCTTACAGCAATAATTATTACTACATAAATTATTATTGCTCTTATAAAATTTATCGCCATATAATCACCTTTTGTTTGTATTACTATAACATTTTGTGAATAATTTTCTTTATTATGCAAAAATTAATCAAGACGTATAACAGTGCTGATTTTCAGCATTATATTTTTGTTATGAAGGAAAGGCTGTGAAAATAATTGTGGAAAACTCAACAGATCATCTTTTCACAGATTATGATTTGAATAAGAAAAGATTTGAGGATGATTATAAGGATTGCTCGGATTTTCTTCTGCGTGAGGCTGTAATATGTGGGGTAAAAGGCTTTTTCTGTGTTATGGACGGATTAATTGATTCGCTGCAGCTATCGCAGATGGTAATGAATCCTATTCTTGGCAGAGAGCTTGAATTTGAAACAAAGCAGGAGCTTATGGAAACGATTAAGCTGAAGGTTGTTAATTCGCTTGAAATGAAAGAGGCGACAACCTTTGATGATTGCTACTATTTCCTGATGTCCGGCTTCTGTGTGTTCATTCTTGACGGAAATAATAAAGCGCTTGTGTTCGGCATTCAGGGCTGGAGCAAGCGCAGTGTTGATGAACCGTCAAACGAAAGCAATGTAAGGGGTGCCAAGGAGTGCTTTATTGAAGCACTTAACGATAACAAGGCACTTCTCAGAAAAAGACTTAAAACACATCATTTAAAATTCAAGCAGATAAAAATGGGCTCGGCAGCATCAACGCCTGTTGTTATCGGTTATATTGACAACAGGGCAGATCCTGAGCTTGTAAAAGGTGTTGAGCAAAGGCTTAAATCAGCTAATCTGAACACGCTGCTTGATTATGGTGAGCTTGTACCGTTTCTTGATACGGATATAAAATCCTTTTTCAGTTGTGTAAGCAATACGGAACGGCCTGATGTTGCGGTGTCAAAGCTGCTTGAGGGCAGGGTGCTCGTTATGGTTGAGGGCACACCCTTTGTAATTTTTGTACCCTCACTGTTCAGCGATAATTTTCAGTCTGTCGATGACTATGACAATCCGCCGTTTTATGCCGGTTTTATACGGGTTTTAAAGTATTTCAGCTTTATTCTTTCTATCTTTCTGCCGGGACTCTATGTTGCAATCGGCACCTTTCATCAGGAGCTTATGCCCACAAGTTTGTTGTTTACTATAGCTTCTGAGGAAATTAATACTCCCTTTTCGCTGATGACAGAAGCACTTATGATTTTGGTTCTTTATGAGATTATGCGAGAGGCAGGCTTAAGACTGCCGAAAACAATAGGTCACGCAATATCAATTATAGGCGGTATTATTATCGGTGAAACTACAGTTACAGCAGGGCTTATCGGTGCACCTATGCTTGTTGTTATTGCTACGACTGCCATATCGTCATATGTTGTTTATCCGCTTTATGAAAGTGTTTCAGTTTTGAGATTTCTGTTTATTATAATAGGAGGATTAACAGGAATGTACGGCATAATACTTGGTGCAGGTGTGCTGTTTATAAATATATGCAGTGTTAATCCGTATGGAGTGCCGCTTTCTTCTCCGATTTCACCGCTTGATAAACATTCCCTGGGCGATATTTTTTATCGTGAAAGCTGGAAAAGGCTGTCGCAGCGAAAGGTCAGAATCAGCGAATTGAGAGGTGCCAATATTGATAAGTTCACAAAGAAATAAAATTGCTCCTATAAGCATATTCTTTATGCTTTATATAAGCCGTGTAGTTGTAACACTGACAAATATGCAGTCTGTTTCTTCCGGTCTGGTTAATACGGATATGCTGATAAGTATAGTCATTGCACTGGGGCTTAATCTTCTTTTATGTCTGCCTGCCATATGGTGCTATAAAAATAATAAAAACCCTTTTGAAGTAAAGGGCGTAAATCTTTTTTATGCATTGTATTTTATATTTTTAGCAGGTGTAAATATCAGCAGATTTTCATATTTTGCCTCAACGGTGCTGAATCCTGAATCTTCTGCATGGGTGTTTTCGCTGATAATAGCAGTTTGTGCAGGCTATTCATCAAGGTTCGGAATCGAGGGATTAAGCCGTTTTTCAGCCTTTGGATTTATACTGATAGTATTGACTGTGCTTGTGGGTACAATTTTTAATTTCAAGAATTATGATGAGATTAATCTTTATCCCGTTATAGCAAACAGCAATCAGGCAATTGCAGAGAATGTTCTTTATATGACCTCAAGCTCTGTTGAGGTTGTGGTGCTGCTGTGCCTTGGGAAAAAGGTTAACGGCTCAGCAGTTAAACCCTTTGTTTTTTCAGTAATAGCATCGTTTTTAACAACATTTATACTGATTCTTTTCATTAACGCAACAATGGGAGATGCAGCAAATTTACAGGCCTTTCCTGTTTACACTATGTTTCAGCTTGCGAAAATCGGGTTGTTTGAAAGGCTTGATGTTTTGCAGATTTCCTTCTGGATATTCGGCATATTTATAAAATCAGTATTGCTTATTTACTGTTCATCAATTTCAATCAAAAGCTACAAAAATAGTACTAAATGTATAGTTTTTTCTGTTTTGGCACTGGCAGTATCATTTGCCCTGACTGAATTTACAGATCCAAGTACGATTACACCAACAGCTCTTATAGCACCTTATCTTGTGGCTTGTGTTTTAATACCGCTGTTTACTCTCATATTTAAGAAAAAGAATTCAGGTGATGAGCTAATTGAAAAATTTTAAAATGTTTAAAATAATTGTATGTATTGCTTTAATTTGTTCTGTTTTTTCCGGTTGTATGCACCAGACCAATCTGAAAAACCTGATTGTTATTGAAGGTGTAGGTATTGACAATGATGAGGATGGGGTGCAGCTTACCGTTCAGAGTCTTAATCCCGGTAAATCAACGGGTGTTGAAAAGCCGGAGGGCAATATGACAATAAATACTGTTGAAAAGGGGACAACAATTGTTGAGGCGATTTCCAACCTGAACAAGGCTATGTCAAAGGAACTGTTTTTCGGTCACAATAAAATCATCGTGTTCAGCCGTGAGATTTGTGAAACTGACCTTAATAATAAGCTTGACTATTTTCTTCGTTCGTCAGATGCCCGTGCAGATGTTGCTGTTTGTATGGCTGACGGTGATGCGAAAAAGGTGCTGGAGAATTCTGAGGACGGAGCACATGTTCCTGTTGAAAATATGGTTTATCTTATCGGGAATGGTCAGAAAATGGGCACAAGTATTTATATTACCACGAATGATTTGCTGAATTTGTATGCTGACAAGACGACCGATATGTATTTGCCTGTTCTTAAAGAGCGTGCTGATCAGGATAATGTTGAGCTCAGCGGAATAGCCATATTCAGCAATGATAAATTATCCTATATTCTTGATGAAGAGGAAACGCTTGGTTTTATGCTTATGTCGGGTAAAATTAAAAATTGTTACCTTGAAATTCATGACGAGGATTTAGGCAATATCGGTATTGAGGTAATACCCACAAAAATAAAAAAGAAGGTTGACATTGTTGACGGAGGCGTTGTTTTTAAGGTGGATGTCAAGGGTCATCTTATGATTAATGAGGTTGAAAAAGGTATTGCAAATGTTCTTAAAGAAGAACATCTTAAAATGATATGCAGCAAAGCAGAGGAAAAAATTTCTTATTTGTGCAGCCGTGCATTTTCAGCCTGTCAGGAGCATGACAGTGATTCAATAAGGGTGGGTGAGTATCTTGCAAAGGACAGCCCTGAATCCTATGAGCTTTTATCAGATGACTGGAACAAGTATTTTAAAACGGTAAGTTTTTCCGTTAAGTCTGATATAAATCTTAAAAAAATCAGTGATAACACTCAAATAGAGTAATGCACTGCCTGAATATGTTAACCAATTCACCATTGCTGCTGCCTGAAAATTTTCCAAAGCAGACTATTGCAGGCACAGCAATTGTAATTGCAAACAGAATTGCATATATAATCAATGCTCTTTTCAAATTTCCCATCTCCTTGACTTTGATTAAAAATAAATGTATAATAAATCTATTATTAAATTTTATTAATGTAATTTATAAGTTATTACAAACTATGCGAAAGGAGATAATTTATGCCTACTAATTATATTTCACCAATATCAATGGACGCTTTGTCAAACCTTTGCGGCGAGCTTGACAAGAATAACTTAATTAAGCCTGCTGATTATAAGAAATATCAGGTTAAGAGAGGTTTAAGAAACAGCGACGGAACAGGTGTTATGGCAGGTCTTACACGAATTTGTTCGGTTGAAGGCTATTACATAATCGATGGTGAAAAGGTGCCTAAGGATGGTAAGCTGTCATACCGTGGCTATGATATAAACGATATAGTCAAAAGTGTTGTTAAGGATGACAGATTCGGATTTGAAGAGGTGGTATGGCTTCTTCTTTTCGGTGAACTCCCGACAGAGCAGCAGCTTGTAAGTCTTATGGAGGTGCTTGCTGAGTGCAGAGAACTGCCTGACGAATTTATTGAGGATATGATTATGAAAAATCCCTCAAAGGATATTATGAATAAAATGGCGAGATGCGTTATGATTCTTTATTCCTTTGATGAAAATCCTGACGATATTTCCATTCCGAATGTTCTGCGTCAGTCACTTCAGCTCATTGCACAGATGCCTACTATTATGAACTCTGCTTATCAGGTTAAGCGCCGTTCATTCTATAATAAAACAATGTTCCTTCATCCTATAAAAAAGGAGCATTCAACTGCTGAGTGTATTTTATATCAGTTAAGGGCTGATAAGCAGTTCACACGAGAGGAAGCAAAGCTTCTGGATATTTGTCTTATGCTTCATGCTGATCACGGCGGCGGTAATAACTCTACCTTTTCAACAAGAGTTCTTACCTCCAGCGGTACAGATACATATTCAGCCATTACTGCAGGCTTCGGTTCCTTGAAGGGTCCAAAGCACGGCGGTGCGAATATCAGAGTTGCAAATCAGATGAACGAGATTCTTGCAAATGTTTCTGACCCTACAGACAAGTCACAGATTAAGGATTACCTTGTAAAAATTATGAACGGTGATGCCGGTGACGGTTTAGGTCTGATTTACGGTATGGGTCATGCCGTTTATACAAAGAGCGATCCAAGAGCAGTTATTCTTAAAGAAAATGCAAGAAAACTTGCTTATGAAAAGGGCTATGAAAAGGAATTTGTAACCCTTGAAAATATCGAGCTTTTAACACCTGAAGTCTTTGCAGAGGTAAAGGGTGTTGAAAAAACAATGTGTGCCAATGTTGACCTTTATTCAGGTCTTGTATATAAAGTGCTTGGTATACCTGAGGATTTATATACTCCTCTTTTCGCCACTGCACGTATTGCGGGCTGGTGTGCACACAGACTTGAGGAATTAACCTCCAACGGTAAAATTATTCGTCCGGCATATAAGAGTGTCAGCCGTGCAAGAGAATTTAAGGACTTAAATAACAGATAATAAGGAGAAAAAAAGTGCAGAGAGCAAGAGGAAAGCTACCGATTTATTTAATTGCAGTATTGGTTTTTTCCTCCTGTCTTGTGCACTTTTTTCAGCTTTTAAGATTTACCGATAACAGCACGGGATATATTAACGGCAGTACGATAATGCCGGTTATCGTTTATGTTCTTGTTTTTGCTGCTGTCGGTTTGGCGGGGCTTTATTCAAACAGGTGTGAGAATTTAATGCCGATAGATTTGTCAGACGGTAATAGAAAATTGTATTTCAGCTCTGTCTTTTTGTCAGTGACAATGTTTGCCGATTTTTTGCATAAGTGCTTTCGTTGCTATGACTATATTTCCAAAACAGCATATGTTGAGTATGCCTATATAATCCCGCTTGTATTGTCCGGGCTGGCTGCGCTCATTTGCTGTTTCTATTTTGCTGTATTTTCCATTACGGCAAAGGGCTCAAATTACGATTTCAGGAATTTTACATTTCTGCATCTTGTTCCTGTGTTATGGTCGTTTACCCGTCTGATACTCATTATGATAAAAATTGTTGATGTTAAGCAGGATTCGGATACCGTGCTGGAATTTTTACTGCTGTCATTTATGCTGATGTTCTTTTTCAGCTATGTATTAATTCTGGATAACAGCGGCAGAGCCTCAAAGCTTTTTGTGTTTTCTGCACTTTCAACCTTTGTCTTAGCATCGGTAATTGCCTTGCCGAGGATAGTAATCATTATCACAGGTAAAGGTGAGGTGCTTTATCCGGTGGATTATACGAGTATCAGTTATTTTGCTGCGGGACTGTTTGCAGTTTTGCAGATAAATCATGAAAAATAAATTAAATAGTTTAAATTAGAGGATTATATTTTGTTTTATGAAAATTTAAAAACAATAGCATTGCAGGTTTTGGTTTTGTATCTTATTGCAGGGATCGGTTTTGTAACTGACAAAACAGGTGTATTTAAGCAAAAGGATGCAAAGAGATTAATTGATTTGCTTTTCAATGTTATTCTGCCTATAGCTATTGTTCATACGTTTATGACAATGGAGTATTCGGCAGAGCATGTTAAGGGCATATTTATTGCTTTTATCTGTGCCTTTGCAACTCATATTTTCGGTATGCTTATTTCACTTTTAACCTTCAGAAAAAGGTCGCTCAAGGAGCGCGGCATTTACCATTATGCCACAATTCTTTCCAATGCTGCGTTTCTTGCGTTGCCGTTGGCAAAAAGTGTTATAGGGACAGAGGGTATTTTTTACTGCTCTGTTTATGTTGCGGTATTCAATATGTTTGCCTTTACTGTTGGTATTTATGAAATGTCAGGTCACGAGGCTAAGCTGGATTTAAAAAAGATTGTTCTCAATCCCGGTACAATATCTGTGTTAATCGGATTGCCGCTGTTCTTTTTACAGCTTGATATTCCGTATGTTATTGAATATCCGATGGAGCTTGTGGGAAGCTGTAATTCTCCGCTTGCAATGATTGTTTTCGGGACCTTTTTAGCGAATTCAAGCTTTAAGGATATGTTTGCAAAAAAGGAAATCTATTTTGTTTCATTTTTAAGACTGCTGGTTATACCTCTTTGTATGATTGGTGTGTTTTATCTTTGCGGTGTCAGGGGGGCACTGCTTGTGGCTATGGCAATCTCAGCCTCAGCCCCCACAGCTACAAACACTGCTATGTATGCTGCGAAGTATCACAATGATACTGCTCTCGGTTCGGAGCTTGCGGCACAGTCATCTGTGCTGTCAATCGCTACAATGCCTGTTGTGGTGGCGGTAGCGACTGTTTTGCAATGATAATGTGTTTAAACATGCAGTGAATTAAATGTAAATTTATTTAAAATAAAAATGGACTGATGTTGAATTATCCTTTAATATAAATTATAATTAATATGTGATAGTTTTAGATATTTGACAATAAGTATATAAAGGGTGATTTTATGAAATTAGTTATAGCGATTGTATCGAATAAGGATTTACCGCAGGTGCTTGCAGTTACAAGTGCCGAGGGATTTTTTTCAACCAAAATAGCAACACAGGGTCAGTTTTTACAGAGCGGTCAGACAACAATTTTGTATGGTGTTAATGATGACAGAGTTGATGATTTATTTGACCTGATCAGAAATAATGTAACCAAAAGAGTACTTAAAGAAACATCTGTTGAAAGCACGATTGAGGGTTCGCTTTTAAAAAAGCCTGTTGATGTTGAGGAATTCGGTGCAGTGGCATTTGTTATTAATGTAGAGGATTTTAAGAAACTTTAAAATGAACAAGCTTGACTTTATCGGGAATACACGTGTTGTTGAACAGCTTGGGTGTCTTATTGACTCCAAGCGTTTTCCTCATGCTCTGATTATTGAGGGCGAGCACGGTCTTGGTAAAAAAACTTTGGCAAGAAGGCTTGCAGGTGCTCTTGTCTGCCGTGGCGATAATAAGCCCTGTGGTGAGTGCCGGCAGTGCCGTAAAGCGGAGCAGGGGATTCATCCCGATATTATTGAGCATATTGCTGAGGGCGGCAGTAATTCATTTCACGTTGATGTAGTAAGAAATATAGTTAATGATGCCTTTATGCGCCCTAACGAGGCTGAATATAAGGTTTACATTCTGGGTAATGCTGAGTGTATGAATGCTTCTGCACAGAATGCATTGCTGAAAATTCTGGAAGAACCACCTGAATATGTGATTTTTATAATGACTGTTTCATCAAAAAGTATGCTGCTTGAAACTGTGCTGTCACGCAGTGTTGTTGTGAGCCTTGAGGGTGTAGATATTAAAGAGGGTTCACAGTATATTGCTGCACATTCTGAGAGTGCGGATATTGCTTCTGCAGCACGTCAGCTTGAAACCTTTAACGGAAATATAGGCAAGGCTCTTGGTTCTTTACAAAACGGCAGGGTAAGCGAAATAACGGATATCTGCCTGAATGTCTGCAGTGCATTGGTGGGTGACAGCGAATATTCGCTTTTAACGGTGTGTTCTGCTTTTCAGAATGACAGGCAAAGCATTATTCTTGCAATGGATTTTTTGAAAAATATTTTCAGAGATGCATTGGTGTACAAGCCGTCTGCTGACCTGATTTCGGGACAGACGGAAACAGTTACCATGCTAAAAAATAGGATAACACGTCAAAAGCTTATTGACTTAATTGCTATTTGTGATAAACTTAAGGAGATGGCAATTAAGAATTCAAACAATTCATTGCTTATTACAAAAATATGTTATAGCCTTAGACAAGCCATTGGCAGATAGGCTATTTGGAGGATATATATGACAAAGGTTGTTGGTGTCCGTTTTAAGGATACAGGCAAAACTTACTATTTTGATCCCTGTGGTATTGATTGCCGAAAGGGTCAGGTGCTTGTGGTTGAAACTGCAAAGGGTATTGAGTGCGGTACTGCACAGTCAAATGTTAAAGAGGTTGACGATGACGAGGTTGTTGCACCTCTTAAGCCGGTTAAGAGAATTGCCACAGAGGAAGATTTAAAAATCATTGAGGAAAACAAGGCTTATGAAAAGGATGCACTTGTTGTGTGTGCTGAAAAAATAAAAAATCATAATCTTGAAATGTTCCTTACAGATGCAGAATGTTCCTTTGACAGAACAAAAATTATTTTTTACTTTACTGCAGACGGCAGGGTTGATTTCAGAGAGTTAGTTAAGGATTTAGCTGCGCATTTTCGCAAAAGAATTGAGCTCAGACAAATCGGAGTGCGTGATGAAAGCAGATTGCTCGGCGGTCTTGGCATTTGCGGCAGACCCTTCTGTTGCTCTACATTTCTGGATGATTTTCACAGTGTTTCAATAAAAATGGCTAAGGATCAGGGCTTGTCCCTGGCGCCCGGTAAAATCAGCGGAACCTGCGGCAGACTTTTGTGCTGCTTGAAATATGAACAGAATTCATATGAATATCTCAACAAAATCACACCGAGAAAGGGTGCGGTTGTTGATTGCCGTGAGGGCAGGGGAACTGTTGTTGATGTTTCAATTCTTACCGGTATGCTTAAGGTTCAGCTTGATAAAGCACCTGAGGCACTGCCTGTTTCAGTTAACAGGTCTGAGGTACGAGTTGTCAAAAAAGGTAATTTTGACAATTCTAAAGAAAAATCTTCAAATGAGTAAAAATCACTTGATTTTTTAATAATATACTGTTATAT
>VSOH01000033.1:656-12033 GCA_009774735.1 Clostridiales bacterium | reverse complement strand
AATGGAGTAATATACAAAAATGACAAAGGTTTTTATTGATGGAAAAGACGGTACCACCGGCTTAAAAATATACAATAGATTTGAAAACAGAAAAGATATAGAATTACTTCTGATTGACCCTGAAAAGAGAAAGGACAGTCAGGAAAGAGCACGGCTGATTAATGAAAGTGATATTACATTTCTCTGTCTGCCTGATGCTGCATCAATTGAAGCAGTTTCACTTGTCGAGAATAACAGGGTTAAAATCATTGATACCTCAACAGCTCACAGAACTCTTGACGGCTGGGCATACGGCTTTGCCGAGCTCAGCAACGAGCACCGACGACGAATTGAAACAAGCAACAGAATCGCTGTTCCCGGCTGTTATGCCAGCGGATTTAATTCAATAGCCTATCCGCTTATTAAAAACGGTTTTATTGACAACGATTATGACATTGTCTGCTATGCGCTCAGCGGCTACACAGGTGCCGGTAAAAAAGGAATTGCACAATACGAGGACACAGCAAGATGCAAAGAGCTTGACTCACCAAGGCTTTATGCTTTAGCACAGGAGCACAAGCACCTTAAGGAGATGAAGGCTGTCAGCGGCTTAGCTAAAACACCTATATTCTCACCTATCATCTGTGATTATCCACAGGGCATGGTTGTGAGCATCCCGATTTACACGGACAGAATGACTAAAAAATATACAAAACAGGATATTTTTGAAATGTTCAGTACACATTATGCAAACAGCGACATTGTCAAGGTGCGTCCGCTCGGATACACTGAGAGTATGATTGCGTCAAACACATTTGAAAATCGCGACGATATGGAAATCGAGATTAATGGAAATGATGACAGAATACTCATCACGTCACGCTTTGACAACCTCGGCAAGGGTGCATCAGGTGCTGCAATTCAGTGTATGAATATTGCAATGGGTATTGACGAAAAAACAGGACTTAATATAGGAGAATAAGAATATGAAAATTATTGACGGAGGAATATGTGCTGCCAAAGGCTTTAAGGCAAGCGGTACATATTGCGGAATAAAAAAGCCAAGCGCAGATAACTACAATCCTGACATTAAGCATAAAAATGATATTTGTTTATATGTAAGTGACGTTGTCTGCAATGCTGCGGCTGTATATACGCAGAACAAGGTAAAGGGAGCACCCATCCTTGTTACAAAAGCTAATCTTGAAAAGAGCGGAAACAAAGCAATTGCGGTTATTGCCAATTCAAAAAATGCAAATACCTGCAATGCAGACGGTATTGAAAAAGCTGACAGAATGTGTGAGCTTGTGGCTGACGAGCTGAATATTCCGCAGGAGCAGGTTATTGTTGCGAGTACAGGTGTAATAGGACAGATTTTACCTATTGAGCCTATTGAAAAGGCTGTTCCTGTTTTGGCAAAGGGTCTTTGCTATAACAAAAACCTTGAAGCCGCAACTGCAATTATGACGACAGATACAGTAAAAAAAGAATATGCTGTTGAATTTGAAATTGATGGTACAATATGTCACCTTGGCGGTATGGCCAAGGGTTCGGGTATGATTCATCCGAATATGGCAACAACACTTAACTTTATTACAACCGACTGTGCAATCAGCAGTGAACTGCTGCAAAAAGCACTTAGTGAAATTGTTAAGATAACCTATAACTGCCTCAGCATTGACGGTGATACATCAACAAACGATATGGTATGCATTATGGCGAACGGCTTAGCCTTTAACGATGAAATCACTGCTGAAGATGAGAAATACGAAGCATTTAAAAATGCACTTTATGAAGTAATGGCTAACCTTACGAGAATGCTGGCAAAGGACGGCGAGGGAGCAACAAAGCTGCTTGAATGTATCTGCAGCGGTGCGAGAGATTTGGACACTGCTATCACTGTTGCAAAGAGTGTTATCTGCTCTTCCCTTTTCAAAGCTGCAATGTTTGGTGAGGATGCTAACTGGGGCAGAGTGCTCTGTGCTGTCGGTTATGCTGATGCGGAATTTGACATTAACAAGGTTGATGTTGATTTAAGAAGTGAAAAAGGAACATTGACTGTTTGCAGAAACGGTGCAGGCGTTGAATTCAGTGAGGAAACTGCAGCAGAAATATTATCTGCCGATGAAATATATATTGATATTAAACTCAATGATGGTGATACAACGGCAACGGCGTGGGGTTGTGATTTAACCTATGATTATGTAAAGATTAATGGAGATTACAGAACTTAAAAAAAGCAAAATATTTAAGAAATGTAATCAGGTTAAATCACAAACGAGTGTCCAAATCCTATGAGTAAAGCGAATAAAGGATTTGGCAGAAACAGTCCAGTGGACTGTTTCGCAACTGAGGGAAAACCGATTAAATTATGATTATGTAAAGATCAACGGAGATTACAGAACTTAAAAAAAGCAAAATATTTAAGAATTGTAATCAGGTTAAATCACAAACAGTCTATATCGTGAGGAAAAATCTCTTCCCTACAAAATCACTCTAAGCAAGGAGAAAACTATGGATATTAATAACGCCCAAAAGGCTGAAATACTGGCACATGCACTGCCTCATATTCAGATGTACAGAAAAAAGGTAATTGTTGTCAAATACGGCGGTAATGCAATGATTAATGATGAGCTGAAGGAAGCAGTAATGCGTGACCTTGTTCTTCTTTCAACAATCGGCATTAAGGTTGTTCTGGTGCACGGCGGCGGACCTGCTATTAACAAAACGCTTAATGCAATGCAGATTGAAAGCAAATTTGCTGACGGCTTAAGAGTTACCGACAGTGACACAGTTGATGTTGTGCAGATGGTGCTTGCAGGCAAGGTCAACAAGGATTTAGTCTGCCAGATTGGTAACCTTGGCGGTCATGCTCTTGGTCTGTCAGGTATGGACGGCAATATGCTTAAATGCAAGCCGCTTGACGACATTCACGGATATGTCGGTGAAATAACAGCTATTGACTCAACTGCCGTTGAAGAGATACTGAACAACAACTGGATTCCTGTTATATCCACACTCGGATATGATGAAAAAGGTCACTGCTACAATATTAATGCAGACACTGCAGCGGCTGCAATTGCAGGTGCTTTAAAGGCAGAGGCACTTATTTCAATGACCGATATTGTGGGTCTTCTGCGTGACAAGGATGATGACTCCACATTAATTCACAGAGTTTATATCAGCGACACACCTGCACTTATTGCCGAGGGAATAATCAGCGGCGGTATGATTCCAAAAATTGATTCAATGACACAGGCACTCAGAGAGGGTGTAAAAAAAGCATTTATTATTGACGGACGTGTTCCCCATTCAATACTTATGGAGCTTCTTACCGATGAAGGTATGGGAACAATGTTCCGCTCAAGATAGGAGGATAAAGTGAACACTAAAGAACTTGATAACGAATATGTTGCTCACGCATACGGCAGATTTGACGTTGCTCTTGAAAAGGGCAAAAATTCAACACTGTATGATGAGAACGGCAAGGAATATATTGATTTTGGTTCAGGCATCGGTGTAACTGCTTTCGGCATTGCCGATGACGAATGGAAAAAGGCAGTTATTGAACAGCTTGATAAGCTTCAGCATGTAAGCAATCTTTACTACACCTCACCCTGTGCTAAGCTTGCAAAGCTTTTGTGCGATAAAACAGGAATGAAAAAGGTTTTCTTTTCTAACAGCGGTGCTGAGTCTAACGAGGGTGCAATCAAATTTGCAAGAAAATACAGTCACGACAAATACGGTGACGGCAGAAGCACAATAATCACCCTTGTAAACTCCTTCCACGGCAGAACAATAACTACACTTGCTGCCACGGGACAGGATGTTTTTCACACAGATTTTGCCCCGTTTACAGAGGGATTTAAGTACTGCCCTGCCAATGATATTGATGCACTTAAGGAAATGGCAACAGATGATGTATGTGCTGTAATGTTTGAGTGTATTCAGGGCGAGGGCGGTGTCAACAATCTTGATTATGACTTTGTTAAGGCAATTGAAAGTCTTGCAAATGAAAAAGATATTTTAATGGTTGTTGACGAGGTACAGACAGGCAACGGCAGAACAGGTAAATATTTTGCTTATGAGCACTTCGACATTAAACCCGATATTGTTTCAACTGCCAAAGGAATTGCAGGCGGTCTGCCTATGGGTGCAGTTCTGTTTGGTGACAAGGTATACGATACGGTAACACCAAGCAGCCACGGCTCAACCTTCGGCGGCAATCCGATTTGTGCCGCAGGTGCAATTTCCATAGTTGAAAGAATTGATGACGAATTTCTGGAAAATGTTACCGCCAAGGGTGAATACATAAAAGATTATTTATCAAATATTGACGGTGTTGACAACATCAGCGGTATGGGACTGATGATAGGCTTCACCGCAGGAAACGCAGGAGAAACAGCAAAAAAATGCCTTGAAAAAGGACTGCTCGTTCTCACTGCACATCAGAATAAAATCAGATTATTACCCGCATTAAGCATCAGCAAGGCTGAGCTTGACAAGGGATTAAAAATACTGAAAGAGGTAATTGAAAAATGAAACATTTATTAAAGCTCCAGGATTTAAGCCAGCATGACATTTTAGACATTCTTAATTTAGCTGATCAGCTTAAATACGAAACAAAGCACGGTATTGAGCATCATCATCTTAAGGGCAAAACCCTTGGTATGATTTTCCAGAAAAGCTCAACACGTACAAGAGTAAGCTTTGAAACAGGTATGTATCAGCTTGGAGGTCAGGCACTTTTCCTTTCAAACCGTGACCTTCAGATTGGCAGAGGCGAGCCTGTTGAGGATACCGCAAGAGTTCTTTCACGCTACCTTGACGGTATTATGATCAGAACCTTTGAACAGAAAGAGGTTGAGGATTTGGCTGAATACGGCTCAATTCCAATCATCAACGGCTTGACAGACTACTGTCATCCTTGTCAGGTGCTTGCGGATTTAATGACAATCAGAGAGTACAAGAAGAGCTTTGACGGCTTAAAGTTCTGCTTTATCGGTGACGGCAACAATATGGCAAACAGCCTTATTGTCGGAGCAATCACAATGGGTATGAGCTGTGCCATCGCCTGCCCGAATGACTACAAGCCGGATGCTGAAATTATGAAGTGGGCTGAGGAAAACGGCGACTTTATGTGCAGTGACGATATTCTTGCCTGTGCTAAGGATGCAGATGTTATCTACACAGATGTATGGGCATCAATGGGTCAGGAAGAGGAAAAGGCTGAAAGAGAAAAAATCTTTAAGAACTTCCAGATTAACGATGAGGTTATGTCTGTGGCTAAGACCGATGCAATGGTGCTTCACTGTCTGCCTGCTCACAGAGAAGAAGAAATCACCGCTAAGGTATTTGAGGAACACGCAGACGAAATTTTTGATGAAGCTGAAAACAGACTGCACGCACAGAAGGCAGTGCTTGTTAAATTATTAGGCTAAATTATGTCTTTTTACGTTATGCATCGTTACTTGCCTAACGCAAAAATCCGTTAATTTAAATAACAGCAATTTTTATAATAGGATAAATTATTATGAACAATAAAATTTACATTTGCCTTGAAAACGGTGATATTTTTGAAGGCAAAAGCTTTGGTTCCAAAGGCGAGATTTTAGGTGAGCTTGTATTCACCACAGGTATGGGTGGATATATTGAAACGCTCACTGACCCAAGCTACTTCGGTCAGATTGTAATACAAACCTTCCCTCTTATCGGCAACTACGGCTTTATTGATGAGGATAAGGAAAGCAAGTGCAGTGCCGTAAGTGCATACATTGTGCGTGAATATTGCGACAGTCCGTCAAATTTCCGCTGTGATAGCAGCATTGAAAGGTTCCTTAAGGACAATAACATTGTCGGTGTTTATGATGTTGATACAAGAGAGCTGACAAAGGTTATCCGTGAATCGGGTGTTATGAATGCTGTTATCACAAGCAATCCGCAAAATGCCGACATTGAAAAAATCAAGGAATATAAAATCACAAAGGCAGTTAAAACAGTATCCTGTCAAAAGCCTTATATGTGTGCATCTGAAGAACACAAACACAATGTTGTTCTCATCGACTATGGCACAAAGAAAAACATTGTGCGTGAGCTTAACAAGCGCGGCTGCAATGTGGCTGTTGTACCGTATGACACAAAAGCAGAGGATATATTGTCACTTAATCCCGATGGAATCATGCTTTCAAACGGACCCGGTGACCCTGCTGAAAATATTGAGGCTATTGAGGAGCTGAAAAAGCTTGTGGGCAAGAAGCCGATTTTTGCAATCTGCCTTGGTCATCAGCTTTTGGCACTGTCACAGGGTGCAGAAACGACAAAGCTTAAATACGGTCACAGAGGTGTTAACCAGCCTGTTAAAAATCTTGAAACAGGCAGAACCTTTATTTCCTCACAAAACCACGGCTATGCAGTTGTTAACGAAACTGTTGAGGCTGCAGGCGGTACCGTAAGCTTTATCAATGCAAATGACGAAACCTGTGAAGGAATTGACTATAAGGACAAAAAAGCATTCTCTGTTCAGTTCCATCCTGAGGCCTGCTCAGGACCGCTTGACACAAGATTTATATTTGACAAATTTATCACTATGATGGAGGATAATAACAATGCCTCTTAATAAAGACATAAAAAAGGTTCTTGTTATCGGCTCAGGTCCGATTGTAATCGGACAGGCTGCTGAGTTTGACTATGCAGGTGCACAGGCTTGCCGTGTTCTTAAGGACGAAGGCTGCGAGGTTGTACTCGTTAACTCCAACCCTGCTACAATTATGACCGACAAGGCGCTTGCCGACCATATATACTTAGAACCGTTAACTGAAGAAACTGTTAAAAGAATCATTGAAAAAGAACGCCCTGATTCTATCCTTTGCGGACTCGGCGGTCAGACCGGCTTAACAATCGGTATGCAGCTTGCTAAGGACGGTTACCTTGATGAAATGGGTATAAGACTCCTTGGTACAAATGCTGAGGCTATTGACAAGGCTGAGGACAGACAGATGTTCAGGGACACAATGGTAAAAATCAATCAGCCGGTTGTGCCCAGTGACATCGCTACAACACTTGAAAGAGCAAAGGAAATTGCAAATGATATCGGCTACCCTGTTATTATCCGACCTGCATTTACCCTTGGCGGTGCAGGAGGCGGTGTGGCAAACAACGAGCAGGAATTAGAGGTTATAGCAAAAAACGGCTTAATGCTCTCCCCTATTACGCAGGTGCTTGTTGAACGCTATATTGCAGGCTGGAAGGAAATTGAATTTGAGGTAATGCGTGACAGTGTCGGCAATGTTATTGCCGTATGCTCTATGGAAAACTTTGACCCTGTCGGTGTTCACACCGGTGACAGCATTGTTATTGCGCCTGCAGTTACACTTGCCGACAAGGAATATCAGATGCTCCGCTCTGCCTCACTTGATATTATAACAGAGCTTGGCATTGAGGGCGGCTGCAACTGTCAGTTTGCACTGAATCCCGAAAGCTTTGAATATTCCGTTATTGAGGTTAATCCGAGAGTTTCCCGTTCTTCTGCCCTTGCGTCAAAGGCGACAGGCTATCCGATTGCAAAGGTGACAACAAAAATTGCACTGGGTTATACACTGGATGAAATCAAAAATGATATTACAGGAAAAACCTGTGCCTGCTTTGAACCGACACTTGACTACGTTGTCGTTAAGCTGCCGAAATGGCCCTTTGACAAATTTGTCAATGCTTCACGCAAGCTTGGTACACAGATGAAGGCAACAGGCGAGGTTATGAGCATTGCACCAAGCTTTGAAATGGCTGTTATGAAGGCTGTAAGAGGTGCGGAAATCGGTCTTGATACACTGAATAACAAAGCACTAGATGGTGTAGATGTGAAAGCAAAGCTGCACGATCAGGACGATTTGAGAATGTTCACAGTATTCAAGGCACTTAAAGAGGGTATCAGTATTGATGAAATTCACAATATCACAATGATTGACGAGTGGTTTTTATCAAAGCTTAAAAACTTAGCTGATTTTGAAAAAGAGATTGACGGTCAGCCTTTAAGTGAGGAACTGTACCTCAAGGGTAAAAAGCTGGGCTATACCGACAAGGCTTTGGAAAAAATCAGCGATGGCTCACTCACCTACCACAGAAACTGTGTTTACAAAATGGTTGACACCTGTGGTGCTGAGTTCGAGGCTGAAACACCTTATTTCTATTCAACCTATGACAGTCACTGCGAGTCAAGAGCGTTGACAAGCAGCGGCAAAGAAAAGATTATCGTTTTAGGCTCAGGACCTATCCGCATAGGTCAGGGTATAGAATTTGACTATTCATCCGTTCACTGTGTATGGACTCTGAAGGAGCTCGGATATGAGGTAATACTCGTTAACAACAACCCTGAAACTGTATCCACAGACTTTGACACAGGCGACAGACTATATTTTGAGCCTCTTACAGAAGAGGATGTAATGAACATCATCAAGGCTGAAAACCCTATCGGTGTTGTTGTTGCCTTCGGCGGTCAGACTGCTATCAAGCTGACTAAATTTCTCGACGACAACGGCATAACAATTTTCGGCACAAGTGCCAAGTCAATTGATATGGCTGAGGACAGAGAAAAGTTTGATGCTCTGCTTGAAAAGTTTGGTATTTTCCGTCCTAAGGGTGAAAGTGTTATGACTCTGCCGCAGGCTCTTGAGTCTGCAAACAGACTGGGATATCCTGTTCTTCTTCGTCCGTCCTACGTTATCGGCGGTCAGAATATGACAATTGCTTACACCGATGATGATGTTGAACAGTATATGGATATCATTCTTTCACAGGGCATCGAAAATCCTGTGCTGGTGGACAAATATATGATGGGTACTGAATTAGAGGTTGACTGTATCAGTGACGGCACGGATGTTTTAATCCCGGGTATTATGGAGCATATTGAACGTGCAGGTGTTCATTCAGGTGACTCAATTGCCGTTTATCCGCCATATAACCTCAACGATATGATGCTTGAAAAAATCTGTGACGTATCAGAAAAGCTTGCACTTTCACTTGGCACAAAAGGTCTTATTAACATTCAGTACCTGATTTATCAGAATGAGCTGTATGTTATTGAGGTTAATCCAAGAGCATCAAGAACAATCCCCTACATCAGCAAGGTTACAGGCGTACCGATGGTTGAGCTTGCCACAAAAATTATGGTTGGCTCATCACTTAAAGAGCTTGGATTCGGCACAGGACTTTACCGCACACCGCCTTATTACGCTGTTAAAGTACCCGTATTCAGCTTTGAAAAGCTGAACGATGTTAACTCTAAGCTCGGACCTGAAATGAAGTCCACGGGCGAAGTACTGGGTGTTGGTAAAAACCTTGTTGAAGCCTTGTTCAAGGGGCTTGTTTCGGCAGGCTTTAAAACAGATTTCCACCGCAAGGACAATCACGGTGTACTTATAACAGTTACTAAGCAGGACCGCTTTGAAGTCGTGAACCTTGCTAAAAAGCTTGATGACCTTGGTGCAAAAATATGGGCAACACCGCAAACCGCAAAGGCAATTGAGAGCCTTGGTATTGAGGTCGCTGTTGTCAACAAGCTGCGTGATGACAATTCAATAATGGATTTGGTTGAAAGCGGACAGCTTGACTACATTGTTTACACCGGCAAGAGTGATAAAAAATCAATTGCCGACTACATCAAGCTCCACAACAGAGCGAATCAGCTTGGTATTGCAACCATCACATCACTTGACACGGCTAATGCAGTTGCTGATATTATTGCTTCACGCTACAAGCAGACCAACACGGAACTTGTTGACATTAACGATATGAGAGAAAGCAAAGGTATTCTTAAATTCTCAAAGATGCAGGGCTGCTGTGATGACTACATTTTCTTCAACAATCAGTGCGGAATTATCACCTGCCCCGAAAGTTTTGCCATTGAATTCAGTGACAGACACAAGGGCATCGGCGGTGACGGCATTGTGCTCATTGAGGAAAGCAAGATTGCAGATGCAAAAATGCGTATCTTCAACATTGACGGTTCCGAGGGCAAAATGGCCGGTAACTCAATCAGATGTGTCGGCAAATATTTATACGACAACAAAATTGTTGACAAAACAGAAATTGATATTGAAACCGCAGCAGGAATAAGACACCTCTCGCTTTACACCAGAAACGGTAAGGTATCATCAGTAACTGTTGATATGGGCAAGGCAGAGCTTAAGCCTGCGTGCATTCCTGTATTACTTGACGGAGAAAGCATTATAAACAGACCTGTCACAATTCATGGTGAAGAGGTTAATATAAACTGCTGTTCGGTAGGCAATGCACACTGTGTAGTATTTGTTGATAATGTTGACAGGGTTGATGTAGCAAAAATCGGACCTCAGTTTGAAAATGCACCCATCTTCCCCGAAAGAATCAATACCGAATTTGTAAGAGTTGTTAATTCAAACACACTTAAAATGAGAGTATGGGAAAGAGGAAACGGAGAAACGCTTGCCTGTGGTACAGGTGCTTGTGCAGCGGTTATCTGTGCAGTTGAAAACGGTCATTGCCGCAAGGGTGAAAATATAACCGTTAAAGTCAGAGGCGGCGATTTAATCGTTAACTATACTGATGAAAAAATCACATTGACAGGCGACTGCAATCTGGTTTATACAGGCGAAATTGAATATTAATATAAAAGCCTAAGGACAGCAGTTGCTGAAACCTTAGGTTTTTTGTTTTCAAATTTTTTAAATAAAAAATTATTTGATACTGTTGATTAAGCTTTATGATAGGGTTATAATATTAATATGAAAAATTATCATACACATACAACCAGATGCAGACACGCATTCGGCAAAGACAGAGATTATGTGACAAAAGCAATAAAAGCAGGAATAACAGAGCTTGGTTTTTCAGACCATGCACCAATGCTATTCCCAATAAAGGATTATTATTCGACGTACAGAATGTTCCCTGAAGATGTAGAGGACTATGTTAACTCAATCAATTTGCTAAGAGAGGAGTATGAAGATAAAATAAAAATCCATCTTGGATTTGAGCTTGAATATTTTCCGCAGCTTTTTGATGAAACTGTAAAATGGCTTGAAGAATGCGGAGCAGAATACTTTATCCTGGGTCAGCATTTTACTGATAATGAATATGAACCATACGCTTTTTACAGCGGTAATCCTACAGATAATATAACACTTTTTGATAAATATATTGATCAGGCAATTAAAGGAATGGAAACGGGAAAATTCCTATATATCGCCCATCCCGATTTATTCAAATACACAGGCAGTGATGAAATTTATAATGAAAAAATGACCTATTTCTGCCAAAGGTTAAAAGAGCTCGGATACCCGATTGAATTTAATCTGCTTGGCTTTTCTCAAAAAAGAAATTATCCTGATAAAAGGTTCTGGAAAATTGCAGCACAGACAGGGAATGA
>VSOH01000033.1:0-646 GCA_009774735.1 Clostridiales bacterium | reverse complement strand
GGGAATGAAGTGGTGATAGGCTTTGATGCCCATTCGCCTGAAGCATTTCAAAACAAAAGAATTTATAATAATGCAGTCAAATATTTGAAAGAGCTTGGCATCACGCCTGTTGAGCTTGAATTCAAAGGCAAATCAAACATCAAAAAGTTTTGCTGTAACCAAGACTGCCCAAAAAAAGGAACTCCGACAGTTTAACTGAGGAGTTCCTTTTTTGGGAGGAATAATTTCCAGACAGCATTTATATCAATATCACGCATAATATTATGTCTTACTAAAAATTCATATTTTAATTTTTAGTTTCCATTATTTGTCATTGACAAGAACAAACATTCGTTTTATAATTAATACAAACGTTTGTTTTTGAGGTGATTGATTTGGAAAAACAGATTTTACATATTGACTGCAATAAATTTTATGCCAGTGTAGAATGCTACCTTCACCCTGAACTCAGAGATAAGCCTGTTGCTGTTGGCGGCAGCGAGAAATCCAGACACGGCATCATTTTAACTAAAAATGAAATCGCATCTCAATATGGGTTAGTTGTCGGTGAGCCATTATGGAAAGCAAGACAGAAATGTCCTGATTTAATCATTGTGCCGCCCAACTTTCGGATGTATGTGGAGTTTTCACATAGAGTAAGGAAAAT
>VSOH01000032.1 GCA_009774735.1 Clostridiales bacterium | reverse complement strand
GATTTATAGAGGTAAAAAATTAAATCATATATAAATATGTATACAAAAATGCTCGAATTCAGTGTAATTGTCTATTAAGTAATTTGTTAACATTTTGTAAAAAATTTTTTGAAAAATATGTTGATTTTGCATAAAGTATATGTTACAATACGATTGTATATTAATAGGATTAATGGGATTATTATGCCTGTTGATCTGTCTGGTTTTATTTGGTCTGTCTGGTCTGATGCAGCGTTTGGGTCAGGAAATTAAGCATCTGTGACTGTCGGATTATTTAAAACCAAATAATTTGGGAGGAATTAATATTTATGAAAACTAAGCTTTCTAAAAGAATTCTGTCTGTTTTCCTTGCAGTTCTTATGATGGTTACATCTGTTCCCATGGCTGCTGTTACAGCTTTTGCGGATAATTCCGGCACAGTTATTACAGACGCTTATATCGAAGCTGCTAAGAAACAGATGAGCAATTTCAAGGAAAAACTCGAAACACCTAATGCTTCCTACAAAAAGGTTACTGATGCATATAATGCATATGTAGGCTGTCAGGAAGCTCTTGATGCTTACATCTACGGCGGTGCATCTGTTTCTATTCTTACGCAGGCAACAGATAATTTGAAAACAGCAATCGCAGGTATTGAAGAATACACAGGTGATGCTGCAATCAATGCTGTTAATGAGAAGGATAGAACCGACTACAGCAGGGTGTGGGCAGGTGACAGCAGTGATTTGCCACTCAAGAACATTCTCTGGTCTGAAACCAACTACAGTGCAGAGCGTGGTGCGGCAAATGGTATTGATGGTAAAGGTGACAATGCTCCGAACGTAAAAACCATAATTTATTATCCTGAGGTAACTATGCTTTATGACGGCAAAAATATTCCTCAGGCAACTATCCGTGTTACTGCAACCGGTGATGGTAATGCAAAGAATAAGACAAGATATGTTACAGCAATTGAGCTTAACAACACTGATGGTATCATCCTTGACGATAACTGGAAAGGTTTTGACGGCGGTAACTTTGACGTTGCATGGGCTTTGAATTACGGTACCGACAGTATATCTTACACGGATACACAGAACGGAGCTAAAGTATATCGGGTTTATGATTGCGACAAATGGTCATGGAGCTCTCCTACTATAACTCCTCGAAACGCTTCAAATTTTATTAAGTTTACAGGTACTTTAGCAAACAATGAGCTTTACCGTGACATCACTCCGAGTGTAAGTGCAGCTTACGGCTCAAGCGGCGGTTTCATTCAGGTTGGCGGTGATATCACTTCTACTGTTGAAGGTAATCAGAAGATTCATGTTGTTAACTTCAAGGCACTTATTGATGCAGTTGCAGCCAACGGCAGCAAGATGAAGACAATTGATGTTTCAAATTATACTCAGGGTGGTTTAAGCTACTATATCAAGGCTATGGATGATGCTACTGCTTTCAATCCGCTTGATTGGTTTACAACCTCTAATAACTACACCGGCTGTGCAAGTGAAATCAGCAGACTTATTTCTGTTATGGAAAATGCTGACACAACCAAAACAAATGACCCTGCTTATGATAATCTTCGCAAAGCGATGGATGCTAAAATGGGTGACTACAATAAGGGTGTTCAGCCTGAAGATTCAACAGATGCAAGCTGGACTGAATTAAAGTCAGCTTATGAGGATGCAATGGCAGTTATGGCAGGTCTTACAACAACAGGCTATAATGACCCTGCCGGTGCACAGGCTGCTGCAGACAGACTTGCTGCTTGTAACTTAGAGTTTGCTGTTTCAAAAATTGATACAACAGAATTAGAAGCTGTTATTGATGCTTTGTTCTCATATGAATCAATCTTTGTTCCTGAGCTCAGAGCAGAGGCAAATGCTGCTGCTGCTGCCGCACAGACTGCTGTTTGGGGCAGCGTTGATAACTATCCTAATACAAAAGATTCCTTAAGTGATACACCTGAAAATCAGGAAATATATGCTAATGCACTTGAAAATGTAAAAACAGCAGTAAAGGCGCTTCGTTTTTCACCTGACAAGTTCACAATGACCTCACATGGCAGATTTTCACTTAACAGTGCAATTGAATTGCTTGACACAATTGAGGATCCGACAGATTACAATAACTATGCTGATTTAGCATTGGCAGTTGAACAGGCTAAGATTTATCTGTCAACAATTAATGATGTTGAGCTTACTGATTATCCTACCCAGATGGAAAATCACAGATATGTTATTGAAGTTGTTGTTTCAGCCTATAATGATCTTGAATATACCTTCACAAAGATTCCTGATGGTACAGTTGCAAGGGTTGGCGGAAGAACCGAAATGACTCCTCTTACAACTAAGGATACTTATAATTTCCAGGGTCAGTTTTCATATACAAACTCTGCAGTAATCATCAGAACAACACGTGACGCAATCAGTGTTCCTTGGGGCCGTGCTACAGTAGGTGTTTCATCTGACTGTACGAATTCAAACAGCGGTCTCGACAGTATTACGATTAATCCTACAATGCCTAAAATGCCTAACGGCGGACAGGGCGGTCACAACCGTATCGTTCAGACTAATAACAATAGTTCAACACCTATTGCATTAGACGATCAGCAGAAATCTGATTACAGCGGTTGTCTTACAAACGGCAATTTTGAATTCAAGAATATCAAATATTCAGGTCGTTCACACAATAATGTTGCTTCTCAGGCTTTTGTAGCATCGGATGGTACAAAAGTAAGTGCAGCAGATGCTGAAAACATCATTCTTGATGAAATGCTCACTAAGACAGATGGTACGGCAACGAACCCTGCTTGGGGCTGTGTAACAGTTTCTCCAGCTTCAAAGGAAACTGCTTGGGCTTATGTATCCGGTGATCTTGTACTCAATGGTCCTCAGTTTGACAAGCCTACCCTCAGTGTTGCAACAACTCCTGTAAAGAGAACATATACTCTCGATACCAATTTTGCTATGGTTGGTCTTTTCAACACACAGAACGGCTGGCTGAACTATAGCTACTATCAGTGGCTCACATCTGAATCATCAGGTGAAAAAATTCACGCTACAGTTGAGGTTGTTGATATTTCAACATTAGTTGACCTTGTTGCTGAGTGTAACCTTATCAGCGAACCGGCGAAATATACAGAGGACAGCTACAGTCGTTTCTCTACTGCACTTAAAGAAGCAGGTTCAGATATTGACTATTCTAATTTGACTGCTGACAGAATTACTGAAATCTGTGAGAGCAGATATACAAATCTTTGGAGTGCATATAATGGTCTTAAGCTTAAGACCTACACAGTACAGTTTAAGTATATGACTGTTGATGGTACTGAAAAGACAGTTACAATCACACCTACACATGGTGATGCTGTTTCTTCAAAGCCTGTATACCTCAATAACTTTAATAAAATCAATCTTGTTGATTATGTAGATGGTAATTACACAATGCAGCCAATCGGCTGGTCACCTGCATTTGATATAGATGCACCTATTACAAGTGACATCACATATGTGGCTCAGTATGAGGCTGTACTCAATGTTGCTGACTTCACAGCTTTCAACACCGCAAAGAATGCATTATTAAATGCACTTGTTGACAATAAGTTTACAGCATCATCCCTCAAGGCTGCAGCAGCAGAGCTTGCTAAGCTTGTCTACTTCGATGAAGCTGCTCAGGCTGATGTTATGGCTGATAAGCAGGCAGACATTGATGCCGAAACTGCTGTTCTTGAAGCACAGCTTGCTGCACTTAAGGCGGTTGACTATGATAAGTCTGTTGCTGATGCTGTCAAGGAGCAAATTGCTCTTGCACAGAAGACAGACCCTGATATGTATGACAGCTCTGTAACACTTGATAATGAAGAAGTCGTTTCTATCTGTGGTAAGGATGTAGTTGGTCTTGTGTTTGAAACACAGGCTGATCTTGATAAGGCAATTGCGGATGCTGTTAATGAAATGACACCAATTACCTATGACATTTATCTCAACGGTGTTAAGATTGGTACCGGTGTATACGGTGAGGCTGTAGTTATCAATAGTGATGGTGTTCTTTACAATAATGTTGAAGATCACGATACTGATACTCTTGATGGTGAAGGCTGGGCTGCTTGGAACTATCATTATAAGGCAAATACTTCAGAGTCAGTTGATAAGTATATGTTTACTGCTAAAGCTATCGGATTTATAGTTCGCGGTGATGCTTATGTTACTTCAACACCGGCTGATGCTCCTGATTCAAATTACCTTGTAACAATTAAGGATGCTAACTCCGATAAAGTTCTTCTTGCTGAGGTTTCAGATGGTGAGTATACATTGCCAAAAGCACCTGCAAGACCATATTACAATTTTGTAAATTATGTTGTTGATGGTGTAGCCTACAATGTAGGTGATGTAATCACTTTAACTGCTAACACAACAGTTGAGGCAGTTTATGCTGCGAAGGAAGAGAATACATTTGAAATCAATTTTGCTATTGGTATTGATAACTTTGATTCAGGAAACTATAGTGAAACCAGAAGTAATCTTCGTTATGATGAAGTTGTAACATTTGAAGCTGAAAATGCTTATGCTTGGGCATTTGGTAAGCAGGATATGGGATATAATAATGAATATACTATAATTCATTATGGTTCTTCATATTCATTTAATGTTTATCAGTCAATGAATGATACAGATGATTATTATGGTGCTCTTGTTGCACTCACACTTGATGATTACAATAAGCTTCAGGAAGTAGATTCTGAATATGCTAAGATGAATACAATGATTACTCCTGATGGTAGTGTAATTGAAAAGGTTTCAGGAAATATCTATGATGGTTATGTATACTCAGAGGCTAAGCCTTTCGTAGCTGCGCACAATGTTCCTGTTCCTAAGTATTCAGAGAGCAATGTTGAGAAGTTCACATTAATCGGCTTTACTGCAGCTCCTGCTGGCTACACAGTAGTTGAGCACGGTTTCTTGTTCACAAGAAATGCAGATGTTTCTTCTATGACTGTTGAGGATGTTGATATGAAGAATGTTGTTCGTATGAAGTCATCAAACACAACAGTCGGTGACCAGTTTGTAGTAGACATTAAGAATCCTGCAGCATCAGTTTCATTCAAGTATTCAGCTTATGCTGTTATTAAGGATGCCGAGGGTAACACATCTTATATCTATTCAAATATTATCGATGGCACAAACAATTTCTAAAAAGGAGGGTTACAAATTATGAAGAAGTTTTATGAAGAACCGGAAATGATTGTTCGTAATTATGTTTTACCTCCGAATGACGTTGTTACAACAAGTGCAACAGGCGGTAATACAGGAGGCGGAAGCCTTGAAGGCGGAGATGAATTTGATCCGTTCGCAGATTACTTTGAATAATAATTAATTCAGCACCCCGACTTTTGTCGGGGTGTTTTTTTATGTCAATAAACATACTTCTCATATCTTTTAACACAAAATGATATAATTTTAACAATTTTGTTATTTGACTTATTATAAGTTATATATTATTATATTAATGATTATATTAGTGGAAGTGCGGCTTATGAATATATTGATTGTCGGTCTGGGTCTTATTGGTGCCAGTCTTGCAAAAACATTGAAAAAAAATACAAAGCATCATATTATGGGTTGGAACAGAACAGAGTCTGTTTCACAGCGTGCATTTGATGACGGTGCTATTGATGAAACAGGAGAGCTTGGTGAGTTAATCCCTAAAGCAGATATTACGATTATAAATTTTTATCCGGATGCAATTGTTCCTTTTATCAAAGATAACAGAAATTTATTTAAGCAAAACAGTATTGTTACTGACTCCTGCGGTATTAAAACAAGAATCTGCAGTGAGCTTGAAAACGAAGAGTTCGGTTTTTTCTTTGTCGGCGGTCATCCTATGGCAGGACGTGAGGTTAGCGGTTATGATAACTCACTTGACACGCTTTTTGATAAAGCATCCTTTATTTTTACTCCGTTTTCTTCAACGCCAAGATATATAACAGATGCATTGGTAGGATTAGCACAGGAAATGGGCTTTGCTCGCACAGTTGTCACCACACCTGAGCATCACGACGAAATGATTGCTTTTACTTCACAGATTGCTCACGTTCTTGCTTGCTCGTATGTGTTGTCACCACTGGCACCATATCATGCAGGTTATTCGGCAGGCAGCTATCGTGATGTGAGCCGTGTTGCAAGAATTAATGCTGATATGTGGACAGAGCTGTTTATTGCAAATGGTGAGCCGCTTGTCAGAGAGATTGATGATTTGGTTTCAAATTTAATGAAATTCAAATATGCAATTGTAAACAGCGATGAAAAACAGCTCCACGATTTAATGGAAAAGGGTAACAGAATTAAAGAGGAAATCGGTTAATGAAGAAGCTAACAGTTAAGGTTAATGACCAGTATGATATATTGATAGAAAAAGGTTTGCTGTCAGAGGCAGGCAAGCTTATAAGTGATGTTTTAAAATGCAAAAAAATTGCCCTCATAAGTGATACAAATGTGTTTCCGATTTATGGTGGGTCGATTAAGGAATCACTGATTAAACAGGGATATGAGGTTTTTGAATTCGTTTTTAAAGCGGGTGAGGCATCAAAAAAGGTTTCAACTGTTGCCCAAATGGTTGAATTTATGGCAGAGCACCAATTAACACGTGAAGACGGAGTGGTTGCACTTGGCGGCGGTGTTTGCGGTGATATGGCAGGATTTGCCGCTGCGATTTATCTGCGTGGCATTAAATTTGTGCAGATTCCTACCTCTCTGCTTTCACAGGTGGATTCATCTGTCGGCGGAAAAACTGCTGTCGATTTGCCGCAGGGCAAAAATCTCTGTGGTGCTTTTCATCAGCCAAGTCTTGTTATTATAGATCCTGATGTGCTTGATACACTCAGTGATCAGTTTTTTGCTGATGGAATGGGTGAGGTTATCAAGGCGGGCTGTATTAAATCCGATTCGCTTTTTGAACGGCTTGAAAATGAAAACCCAAAGGATTTTATTGAAGAAATGATTTATGAATGCCTCGATATAAAAAGACAGGTGGTTGAGAATGATGAGAAGGAGCACGGCGAGCGTGCACTCCTGAATTTTGGTCATACCTGTGGTCACGCAATTGAAAAACTTTGGAATTTTGAAACTGTAACACACGGCGAGGCTGTGGGTATCGGTATGGTTATGATTAGCAGAGTAGGCGAAAAGCTTGGTTTAACTCAGCAGGGAACAGCCAACAGAATTATTAATGTGCTTGAAAAGAATAATATGAAAATTTCTGATATACACAGTGTAAGCGAAATAGTCGATGCAATGAGTGCAGATAAAAAAAGAACAGGCAGTGTGATGAAATTTGTGATGCTGAGCAAAATAGGCAGCAGTTTTATTTACCCTGTCAATAATGATGATATAGCCGGAATTTTTGGAGTATAAATTAATGAGTGTTGTTGAAATTGAAAATTCTATATTATCGGGTGAGGTCACTGCACCTCCCTCTAAATCAGCCGCACACAGGGCTTTGGTATGCTCATTTCTCGCAGGGGGCGGAACAGTAAATCCAATCATCAATTCAAACGATATGCGTGCAACAGTTGGTGTTCTTCAATCTTTGAAGGATGATGAAAAAGAACTCAACTGCATTGAAAGCGGCTCCACAATGCGCTTTATGATTCCGGTTGCTGCTGCTCTTGGGAAAAATGTTAAGTTTGTTGGTGAGGGCAGTCTGCTTTCAAGAACTTTGGGCGAATATATGGAGCTTTTGCCGAAGCATAATGTTCAGGTGAAAAGCAACGGCTTTTTACCTCTGGAAATTTCAGGAAGGCTTGCTAACGGAAGCTATGAGGTTAATGGTGATGTAAGCAGTCAGTATATTACAGGATTGCTTATGGCACTTGCAAATATTAATGGCGACAGTGCCGTTATTTTGAAAACACCGCTTCAGTCAAAGCCATATGTTGATATGACGATTAAGGTTATGGCTGATTTCGGTGTTCATGTTACAGAAACTGAATTTGGTTATCTGATTCATGGCAACCAGAAGTTTAAACAGCTTGATTATACTGTTGAGGGTGACTGGTCGCAGGCAGCATTTTTCCTTGCTGCAGGTGCTCTTGGCGGAAAGGTTAAGGTCAAAGGATTGGATTTTAATTCGACTCAGGGTGATAAAGAGATAATAAATGTGCTCAGAAAGTTCAGTGCTAAGGTTACTTTTGATGATACCACTGCAACAGCAGAAAAAAGTGAGCTTTTCGGTACGGATATCAATGCAGAAAATATTCCTGATTTAGTGCCGATAATTGCTGTGCTTGCCTCTTTTGCAAAGGGAAAAACAGTTATTTATGGTGCTGAAAGGCTCAGATATAAGGAATCAAACAGAATTGAAAGTGTAGTTACTAATTTAAAAGCAATGGGCGTTGATGCCGAAGAAACCCCCGATGGAATAATTATAAACGGCGGGAATGAACCAACAGGTTCAGATTTAAAGGGATATAATGACCATAGAATTGTTATGGCTTTTTCTATTGCAGGCTTGTTTGCAAAGGGAAAAACAACAATTGACGATGCAATGAGCATTAACAAGTCATATCCCGGATTTTTTGAAGATTACAATATGCTTGGAGGTAGAGCAAATGTCTTCTGATTTCGGAAAAAATTTAAAGCTTTCCATATTCGGTGAAAGCCACGGCGAGGCAATCGGCTGTGTTATTGACGGTCTGCCGAGCGGCATGCAGCTTGATATGGATAAAATATATCTTGATATGTCAAGACGTGCACCGGGCAAGGACAAAACCGCTACGCCAAGGCTTGAAAAGGATATACCGCACATTTTGTCAGGCGTTCTTAATGATGTTACAACAGGCGCACCGCTTGCTATGGTGATTGAAAATACAAATACAAAAAGCGGTGATTATTCAAATTTAATGACAGTTCCCAGACCTTCACACAGTGATTATCCTGCCTTTGTTAAATACGGCGGCAACAATGATATCCGCGGTGGCGGTCACTTCAGCGGCAGGCTTACTGCACCGCTTGTTTTTGCAGGTGCAGTGGCAAAGCAGATTTTAGTTCAGCAGGGAGTAACAGTAGGTGCCCATATTGCGAAAATAGGCAGTGCCAAGGATGATATGTTTGATAAAAATAACATAAGTGCAGAGCTTATGGAAAAGCTCTCATCAAGCGCATTTTCGGTTATTTCAGATCATGCTGAGGAGCTTATGAGAGCTGAGGTTGAGAAGGCAAGAATGGACTGTGACAGTATCGGCGGTATTATTGAATGTGCTGCTGTGGGTATGCCGATAGGTATAGGTGCAAATATTTTTTCAACAGTAGAAAGTCATTTAAGTTCAATCCTTTTCGGTGTTCCTGCCGTTAAGGGTGTGCAGTTTGGTGCAGGCTTTGATTTTGCAGAAATGACAGGCTCGCAGGCTAATGATACCTATTCGGTTAAGGACGGCAGAGTCGTGCTGAATGGCAACAACAACGGCGGTGTTCTCGGCGGTATGACGTCAGGTGCTCCGATTGTACTTAGTGTGGCAATAAAGCCCACACCATCAATCTCAAAACCGCAGAAAAGTGTAAATCTGCAGACCATGACAGATGAGGAGCTTGTTATTAAAGGTCGTCACGATCCCTGCATTGTCCCTCGTGCAGTACCTGTTATTGAAGCAGCGGTTGCATTCGGGCTGCTTGATTTAATGATGTAAAAAAGGATTATTAATATAAATGGATTTATTAGAACTCAGAAATGAAATTGATAAAATAGACAGTGAGCTTATACCTCTTTTATTAAAGAGAATGAGTATATCTGAAAAGGTTGCTCAGTATAAGGTCGAAAGAGGTATTCCTGTTTTAAATGAAGAGCGTGAGCAGGAAATATTGAACAACGTAGCTGCAAAGTGCGGCGAACAGGGCGAAACGATAAAAACTGTTTTCTCTGCAACCATGGATGCTTCAAGGGCACTTCAGCACAAAATAATCGGTGGCGGCAAGGAGCTCAGAGAGCTTGTTGAAAAATCACAGATTGACGGCAAGCTGACTGCAAATGGTGCACCTGTTGCCTGTCAGGGCGTTGACGGTGCTTACAGCGGAATTACTGCAAATACGCTGTTCCCTGATTCACCTGTTAAATATTACAAGCAGTTTGAGGATGTGTTTGAGGCTGTAAATAAGGGCGAGGCAATATATGGTGTAATTCCTGTTGAAAATTCAACCGCAGGCTCTGTGCACGAGTCATATGATTTGATAATGAAATACAGATTTTATGTTGTTGGTGCATATGATTTAAAGATTGAGCATTGTCTTTGTGCTAAAGAGGGGACAGCTTATGAGAATATTACAAATGTTTATTCTCATCCTCAGGCATTGTCACAGTGCGGTAATTTTCTGAAAAATTTTGATTTTACAGGCATCAATTTTTCAAATACTGCTGCGGCTGCCGAGTATGTTGCAAATTCATCAAAAAGAGATATTGGTGTAATCTGTTCTGAATTTGCGGCAAAAAAATACGGGCTGAAAATATTAAAAAGAAATGTTCAGAATAATAATAACAACAGAACAAGATTTATTGTTATTTCCAAAAAGCTGGTTATCAGCAGTGATGCCAATAAGATTTCGTTAATCTTTTCAATTGCAGACAAAACAGGCTCACTTTACAGAGTTCTGGGCAGATTTTCAATGGCAGGTCTGAATTTGACAAAGCTCGAGTCAAGACCGATTGAAAATGAAAATTTCAATTACCACTTTTATGTGGATGTGTCAGGCAGTGTTAAACAGCAGTCTGCACTTGATTTAATGTGTGCATTGTATGACGAACTGCCGGAATTTGAATTTTTAGGCAATTTCAATGAGGGATAATATTTTACGGGGATGAATTTGTGAGACAGCAAAAACGCCATAGAACAAATTTAATATCTACAGTAGTAATGCTTGTTATGGCAGGATTATTGGTGTTCCTTTCCGTTGTGCTTTACAATCACGCAAGGCTTGAAGTCAGATTTGACACATTGATCAGCTGGCTGAATCAGATTGATGATGCTATTGTGCAGCTTGATTCCAATGTTGAAATTGTACTTTGTATTTTTGCTCTTTATATTGCAAAATGCCAGCTTCCAATACCTATGGGCTTTCTTTGTGTAATATCAGGCATTGTTTTCCCGATGACGCAGGCGGTTATTATAAATGTATTATTCTGTACATTTTTCTTTACGGTGAAGTATTTTGAGGGCAAGTTTATCGGCGGCGGATGGACGGGTATGATACTCGGTATCAAGCAGCTCCGGTTTGTCAAGGAATGGATTCAGTTTAAAGGAAATGGTAATCCGTATGTGCTTTTCGTTTCAAGACTTGTGCCGTCAATCCCGCTTGGTATGGTTTCAAAGTATTACGGTTCAATGAAGTATGATTTTGTCTATTATACGCTGCTGAGTCTGTTGGGTCTTGCTCCGAGATTATATATTTATACTAAAATCGGTTCAACAATTTATAACCCGTTTTCAGTTCAGTTTATTGTATTATTGATGATTATCGTTGCATTTACCGGTATATCAATCATGACATTTAATATTTTCTATGGAATCAAGTCAAAGCAAATGAATCAGACACTGTTAATTTATTCCGAGAAGGAAAAATATAAAATAGTTTTATAATTGCAAAAGGAGAGAATTATGAAAGCGAGCGAATTAATCAGAATGTTAGAATGCGGTGAGCTTGACAGCAGCTTAAAAAGGGTTTATGTTACTGACGAGGCTGTCAGAGAGCAGAAGCCGCGCTACATAAGAACTGCAAAAAAATTTATCGAGCAGTTTGATGATGACAGGGACGTTATTGTTTTAAGTGCTCCGGGCAGAACAGAGATATGCGGAAATCACACTGACCACAATAACGGCAAGGTGCTTGCAGCATCTATTAATCTTGATGCTATTGCAGTTGCTGCAAAAAGTGAAAACTCTGTTATCAATGAAAAAAGCGAGGGTCATTCACTTAATGTGGTTGATATCAGCAATCTTGAACCAAAGGCAAGTGAGTACGGCAAATCCGGTTCTATGATTAAGGGCGTTGCTGCAAGGCTTAATAATCTCGTTTATAAAATCGGCGGCTTTGATGCATGTACTACAAGTGATG
>VSOH01000314.1 GCA_009774735.1 Clostridiales bacterium | reverse complement strand
GCCTCTTTCAGGCGTGCCGCCTCGTCGGCGTCCGTCACTCCCGCGTCTGGAAACCAGTAGTTGCCGCCGTCGACCGTCACCCCGCTCACCGCCGTCAGTTCCTGCCACTGTCCCGCGGTTGTCTTCATTCGCTTCAGCGGTCGCCAGCGCTGTCCGTTGCCGTCGATTACGCCCTCGCCGGTTATGGCGACGTTCTTAAGGTTCATTCCGGACACGGGCGACTGGCAGCGCCTTGCATTCAGTCCCTCGAACACCGTGCCCACGGGCGGATAGAGACTGATGTCGGGTGAGAAAAGTATTACGGCGCCGCGTTCGAGATGAAGGTCTGTGTTGCTTCTCATCACTATCGGCCCCGTCAGCCATATTCCTCGTGGCACTATGAGGTGCCCGCCGCCCTCTGCGGCAAGCCTTTCCATTGCCCGGGCGAATGCCTGCGTGCATAATGTCGTGCCGTTGCCAACGGCTCCGAAGTCTGTTACCGACACCGACCTTTCGGGGAATGCCGGGGCGCTGATTTCCGGCATGTCGAACGGCATGTTGCCGCTCCCGTTGCCGTCATTATTTCCCTGTGCCTGTGCGCCGGCTGCCGTCAGTGTGAGCAGGAGCGCGATGATACTGATGATTTTTTTCATTTCCATTCGTATTAAATAAGTCCGACAATGCGGTTCCTGTCCGCAGATATGTCGCAATTACGTGCAAATATAGTGATTATTTAGCCGTTGACAGAGGACTATTTATTATTTTATATATGAAATATGTTCAAACGACGCTTGCCCTCTGCGAGGGAAGCTCTTAAAAGGAGATAAGGGGAGATAGGAGGAGATATGTGGCTTATGCCACAGGAGATAAAGGACGATAGCCTAAGAAGTAAAGCGATGATTTGAGGAGATAAAGGAAGATAAGAGACGTATGTTTCGTTGCATGCCACAAGACATTTGTCCTTTATCTCCCGTGGCATAAGCCACATATCTCCTCCTATCTCCCCTTATCTCCTTAGAGTATCTTCCCTTATCTCCTTAGACTATCTTCACATATCTTCGTTTTACACATTGTCCGCTTTCACTCCCAATCGGCGACACTTTGCTTTTTGAAAACATACGGGATTTTTCTTAAACCAGCGTCGTGGTGCAGCCACGGACGTGCCATTTCCTATTTTGGATCGATCCAAAATATAATTTGGACGTTCCAAAATTTCGTAAAGTACATTCCAAAATTCAGAAAAGCATGCTTTTACAACCCCGAAAGGCACGTTTTACATCCCGAAAAGCCGTGTTTTGGGGCTGAAAAGCCCATTTTTGCCCCCCCTCCGCTGCTTTTCGCTGCACAGATATGCGCTGTATGTCGTAACGTACTGTCTTTGTGTGCGTTACGCCTGCACACGTTTCTTTGCGATATTTGCGCCCTCCTTGCTTTTATTTTACAAGGACGGCAAAAATAAAGGGTATGCAAAAAAGCAAAGTGTAAGGTAAAAGATAAAATATGCGACATTGTGATATTATGAAATATGAATAATACGTAGATCCTGAATATTTCGTCACCGGGTTATTGTTTGGAATAATATCTATATGAAGCTGCTTTTTTTTAAAAAGAACATTTTCTCTGCAAAAGCATAATTAAAAAAACATCAAAGTCTTGTATAAAAAATGTAACTTTGCAGAAAACTTTAAAATACAGTGAATACCGCTATGACAGAAGAACAAAAAAGAGTAATCATTGAAAGTGGGAAAAATTATTTTCGTACTTCAATAATCCCCAATCATATAAAAAATCTCCAGAAACTGAGATTGAAAGATTTTGATGTAAATCCCTTCCTTATCAACTATCTTGCAGCTTTCCTTTGCGGTGACACCGCACCGCAATCTATGGCAAAAGCTCTTGTCTATCCACGTATTCTCGGAACAAGCGTAAATACCAGTTTTGGGCAGAACATCCAAATATTCATATCCCAGCTTGCACAGGTTGCAGGATGCGCTTCCGGGATAGATGGGATTGACATAGAATTTATTGATGCACTTGATGGCAGAAAGAAATATTGCCAGTGTAAAGCCGGATCACAGACAATCAACAAAGATGATGTTGATACTATATTAGGACACTTTAAACGCCTTATTGGCAAAGCACGTTTGGATAGAATACCATTGCAAATGGATGATATGATTGTCGGAGTGCTGTATGGCGAGAGAATATCGGCAAATTACAAGACAATAGCAACTACCTATCCTGTTTATTGCGGTGCTGAGTTTTGGGAACATATCACCGGTGACAAAACTTTCTACTATCAACTTGCCAAGGCATTCGGTGAAGTGGTTGAAGAAGATGGAATAAACGGAAGTTCTCTAATACTACAGAAAGTGGAGGATATTGCAATGGAAATTACAGAAAAAGGCGGTTTATAAATATGCAGTTCATATCAGAAAACAATCTGGCGGCTTTGATAGGAAC
>VSOH01000313.1 GCA_009774735.1 Clostridiales bacterium | reverse complement strand
ATACTTATCCTCGCATATCTTTATTCTGTAATTTGATGTTGCGATTTATCCAAAAGCAACGAAAAACGATATTGCCTCGGTGTGCAGAAATGCAAAAATATGATGAAATGATGCCAATTTCAGGTATTATGAGGCTTTTAACGTGTTTTGATGCTTGCGGTTTCTGTAGTTGTTTTTTTATTGTTATTTTTGTGAGAAGATATTTGTTTTATTTTGTCTATTTATTTTATCCGATGTTCAAAAAACGTTTGTGCCTGTCCCTGTTATTCTCTCTTGTTATCCACCTTGGTGTGTTTTCCGTTAATCGTAATTACTTGGTTGGTGACGGTTTGTCATATAATAGTGTCTGGAGTTTGCACTTCGATTCCAAGGGATTTCTTTGGATAGGAACCAAGGATGGACTAAACAGATTTGACGGGCGTGACTTTAAAGTGTATCAGCGACAGCTTGATGATGACAGCTCTCTTGGTAATAATTTTGTACGCGATATAGAGGAAACTTCTGACGGAAGGTTGCTTATAGGTACCAACAATGGTCTCTATTTGTTTAATAGAAAGATGGATTCGTTTGTACCTGTCGTGTTGGATATGACTGCTGCCAATCAGCCTGTTATCAATAGCATCCTTGAGGATTACGCAGGCAGTATATGGGTGGGCACCCATGGTAAGGGACTCTATAGACTTGATGACAAACTGCGGGTAGTGGAGCATTTCGTAAAGAAAAGTAAGACCTGTGGGTTGCCCTCGGATTTCATTTGGACGATGAACATCGACAGTCATAACAACCTTTGGTTGGGCACGGCAGGCTCCGGAATATGCTTGTGGAATGCACATACACGAAGTTTCAATAGTTTCTCTTCATGGAAAGGTCTCACTCTGATTGGTCAGACGGTTTACAGCATTCTGCCGGACAAAGATGGCACACTCTGGATTGGAACAGCCAGTTCAGGGCTGATACACTTTTCGCCGGCAAGCAATACCATTACACGTTGTTTGGGGACACACCAAAATATAAGGTCGATAACCGATTACGGAAACAATGAACTTATAATGGGTTCTGAACACGGACTGATTGTCATAGACCGGAGCACGTGTAAGCAGCGTCACCTGCAAGGAATGGAGGGCTATGAGCAAAACTACAACGCAATATTTGAACTTGTGTGCGACAAGCATGGAGGCATTTGGACAGGTACTTATTTCAACGGGCTGAACTATCTGCAACCAAACCCCGGAAACGGCGTGGCTCAGGTGAAGATAGGGCGTAACTCTCTTTCAAGGTCTGCTATAAGCAGCATTACGGAAAGTCCGGATGGCAAGATGCTCATTTCTACTCACAATAGCAATGTTATCTATGAGTATGATACAATGAGTAAGAGTGTGAGTGATTTTCATAAGCTTGCCACCGAGAATGTGCAGGACATGATGTTCTATAACAACAGTCTCATTGTAGGCACGTCGGGGCACGGTGTTGATGTGCTGGAATATCCACGGTTTGTGCAGTGCGGACACATCGAACATAAACTGGCGGAGGGGAGGTCTATATTCACCCTGAGCAATGGAGATATTATTCTGATGCGGGAGCAGGGCGGTGCTGTCTATTGCCCTTTGCAGGGAAAGGAGGTTGTGCTCGACAAACTTGGATATTATCATCTTAGTGCTATTGTACAGGACAAGCAGGGTAATATCTGGTTCTCGACTTTTAACAATGGTCTTTTTATCTGGAACAAGAACGGCAAATGGGCGGTTGAGAAAAACCTGAGATATGGTAATCGAAATGTGTCGTTGAGCAACCTGACCTGTATGACCATATTGGGCAACGAATTATGGATATGTACAGAGGATAAGGGCATACTGGTGATGGATATTGCCAGTCATGAAATACTTAGAACCATCGATGCGTCAAATGGACTATATTCTAATGTGGTGTATTCTATTTGTACGGATAGGAAAGGTAATGTGTGGGCAACAACTAAGGATAATATAGTATGTATGGAGTCCGGTACAGGCAATATTAGATTCATGGGACGTCAGGGCAAGGAAACACCGTCCAACCTGCACCGTGCCTATGAGTCGCGCGATGGTAAACTCTACTTCGGAGGTACGAATGGCTTCTTTGTAGTAGACCCCGCGCAGGCAATGGCTGCTGATGATGAAGGTGCGAACATTATGCTTACCGGACTGTGTGTTAACTCGGTTATGGTTAAACCCGGCTCTGAAGACAATGTGCTCTCGGAGTCGATAGAGAGTGTTAAGCAGATTGTGCTCGATGATGGCATGAGCAATTTCTCAATATCGTTTGCACTGCTTGACTATGCGTCTCCGGAAGAGAATATTTATCGCTATCGACTTGACGGAGTTGATGCCGGCTGGGTCTATTCGCGCAATAATTATGCTTCGTACATTAATCTGCCTTCCGGCAGGTACTTGTTTCATGTTAGCGGAAGTAATGGTAACGGACGATGGAGCGAGGAGAAAACAGTTGAGATCATCATCAAGCCGCCTTTCATGTTCAGTCCTTTCATGCTCTTGCTATACCTAATAGCCCTGATAATATATCAAGTCATAGTGCTAAGCATATATAAAGATAAGATGAGCATGCAACAAA
>VSOH01000312.1 GCA_009774735.1 Clostridiales bacterium | reverse complement strand
ATGTCGAAACCGCGACTGTGATATGTCTCATAAAGTTTTTCCAGTTCTTCATACTGCGGTGTGAACCCGCATTTCGTGGCTGTGTTTACAATCAGCACAACCTCGTTGGCAAAAGCCCTCAGAGATATGGGGCTGCCTTTTCTGTCCTTTACCGTGTAGTCGTAAATAGTTTTCATATCATCATTTGTTAATATGGTTGTTTTTAATATGTTTTATGCTGCTATATCAAATCCGTTATTTCTTACAAAGGTATAAGAAAATTATCATTTATCATTGCAAACCATTACTTTATTATGTTTTGTTAGGTTTTTTGAGGTTTTAAGGTGAAAATTGTTTTAGATTGTGAGAGCACAGGGAACAAGGCTGATGCAGTCGTTTTATTGTTATATTTTTCATTCTTCATCTCAAAACCTCAAAAACTGAAACCTTAAACTTAATATACATAGGAAAATCCCTACCAAACAATATGGATTTTACATTTTCTGGTTAAACAGAAAAACGTTACTTTTGCAACAGGAAATAACAATAACAAATAAACACATGATGATTATGAAAAAGATTACACGTTTTTGTACGTTTATGCTTGTGGCTCTCCTGTCGTTCACGTTTGTAAGTTGTGACGAGGATGACGAGATAGCATACACGCTTGAAGGGACTTGGAGGGGCAACATGTATGTATCCTGTGCTTATGACGGATACGAATATCAGTCCACCTATTCGGAAATCTGTTTCCTGCGCGACCCGTACACCTATTCGTCGGGAAACGGATATTGGGTAGACCACTACAGCCGTGCGCCGTGGGACTATATTGCCAACCATATAGACTGGCAGGTAAGTAACGGTGTCATAAGGGTGTGGTTCCGGGAAGAAGGAAGTTATGTAGAAATACACGACTACAGCTTGAGTGACAGATATTTCTCCGGAACCATATATGATGGTGATAACAATGTCGATTTCCGTCTGACACATGTGTCTTCGCCCAATTGGAACGATTATGAGTGGGGCTGGGATTGGTACGGAGCAAAGCAGAATGCAAAGATGAAGTCAAAGGGCGTTTCGTTCAAGGACGGTGACAGACCGGTACGCAAATTCCATAAACCTATGCTTTAGACACCGTAAAGCTATGCTTTATGCACCGTAACCCATAGGGTTATTGTGTAATTTATAATTGATAATGGATAATTGATAATGACCATATACTTTCATTATCAATTATCCATTATCAATTATAAATTATTTCAGCCCCCACACACTCGTATTGTACGAGCTTTCAACCCTGTTTTCAATGTCGTCGGGCAAGTTGCAGAAGAAGTCTATGTCCGTGCGGCGTTCCAGCTCGTCTATGCTTATTGCAAACTGTCTGAGGCTTTCGTTACCCCTGTCCCTGTTCTCGTTCTCCGCCCAGAAGGCTATGGCACGGTACTGTCCTTTGATCTTGAGAAGCAGCGCCATGTAGAAATACTTTGGGACAATGAGCTTTCCCTGTATACGTGTCAGTATGTTCTCTTCGCTGTCTATTGTTCCGCCCTTGCATACAAACAGGGTATCTCCCTTTGCCGTAGGCGTCCACTTGCGCACTCTCGCCTCCATTTCCGCCCAAAGCTTGGCGTTGAACTTGTTGTACTGAGGCGGCATGTCTGTCATGTAGAACGTCTGATAGTTCGCCTCCTTTGAATATTGGCGGTCGGCAGACGGGCATATGTGTCCGTGGTCAAATCTTGCGCCATTGAAATAGGAACCATAGAAATAATCTTCTTCCCAACGTTCCGATGCAGGCAGGTTGGGGTCGTATGGATACTGGCGTTCATTAGGATGATTCCCCGGATTTGTTTGAGGATCATACCTTCCCGCATTGCCCCTCCAACCCTGGTACATCTGATAGCACGACCAGCGTTGCGACTTCTTGTCCGCATCCCATTCCACACAGTAGTTTATCCCGTATTTGTCGCCTGTGCGGTATACCAGTATCCGGTTTCTTCCGCCTTTTACACGCGGAAACTCGAGACGTGTCACGGCGTTTGTCGTCGTCACGGTGTTCTTGTTCACGTTTGCACTCGGCGTGTCGGGTGTGCCGCCGCTGCCTTCGTCATCATCGTCACCTCCGCCACATGACACCACGGTGAGTGCCATGAAGAGAATGTACAGTAAAAATCTTAGTTCTTTCATTGTTTTTCAGAGTCAGATGTTTGTATTAAAGACAAAAACAAAGTGTGTCCTTGCGCATATGCAACTACGCAGGAACACACTTCCTTTTCTTTGTTCTCGAATATATATGTATATATATTATTT
>VSOH01000311.1 GCA_009774735.1 Clostridiales bacterium | reverse complement strand
ATATGATATTAACGTATTCAATTATTGGGAACTCACATAAAGCGTCAAATAAGAGTTCCCATGTATTACAAGGTCATTATTCCTTTATCCGTTCATATCTGACATACACATCTATGCTCGGCATGCTTTCCGGTCTTGCCTTATGGAAAAGCACCAGTTCGTCATCGGTAAAAGATGTTACAGTGTAATAATCAACATCATTTACCTTTGGATAGTATAAAACAATATATCGCCCTTTCCGTTCCTTGCCAACATAGTCCATGTGGAACGTGTTGTATGACGGGAGTTCGTCTGTTATATAATAATTCAATGCACGATAGGACGTTTTATCAAGAAGACTGTAATAAATCGTGTCTGTAAACTCAGTCTCTGTAAATACCATTGTTATAGAGTCCCCTTTAGCAAGTGGTGAGTTTCTCTTCCACTTTATCCCTGCCAACTGTGATGTGCTGACTTCTACTTGTGCGTTTATCATTATTGATGATACAATACCGAATAATAAAATTATAAATCTTTTCATGTGCTTTTTATTCTTTTATACACAAATGTGTGTGCATAGCCTCCAATAGCATTTGTTTGTCTGTGAAACAACAAAAGAGTATCCGATGTTATTTTTTTTATTGTCATATAGTCCATTCTATTGAACTTATATAACATAACCAAATAACTTCCTGTCGTTTTCTTGCCAACCAGGTTTCTGTTGAACGACACCGGAACTTCTTTTGAAAGATAGTAAGGTCTTGAAACATGACATGTATTTTTTGTAACGAAGAATTTTACAGTCTCAATCATTGCCGTATCATTAAATTCAATAATTGTTTTAGTATATGCATCATTCTCTTCTATCTGTTCCCATTTAGTCCCGATAAGGCTGTTTATACTGAATGTCTGTGCCTTGCTTCCTATAATACTTGACAGGAATAACAGGAAAATAAATATTGTTCTCATTGCCTTGTTGGTTAAGTCCTTATCATATTCATGTCCATAGAAAGTTTTATAGCTGTCATCTGTGTTTTCTGATTTTGATTAACCCAGACAGTAAACCAAAATCAGAAAAACGCAATATGTGAGTTCCGTATTCCATTATCCGGAACTCACATAATCCTTTATAGCTATTTTATTCTTTTATACACAAATGTGTGTTCATAACCTCCAATGTTATTGGTTTTTCTGTGATGAAGCATTAGAATATCCGATGTTATTTTTTTTATTGTCATATAATCCATTTCACCAAATTTGTATAATAAGACCAAATGTATCCCCGTTTTTGTCTTACCAACCAAACTTTTATCGAACGATGTCGGAACTTCTTTTGAAAGATAGTAAGGTCTAACAAAGCGATGTGTATTTTTCGTACCATATAAGAATGTTACAGTCTCAACCATAGCCGTATCATTAAATTCTATAGTTGTTTTACTATTTGCCTCATAGTCTTTTATCTGTGCCCATTTAGTACCGATAAGGCTGTTTATACTAAATGTCTGTGCCTTGCTTCCTGTAATACCGGACAAGAATAGCAAGAAAATAAATATTGTTCTCATAACTTTGTTATTTATTGTTTTTATAATACTTTATTATTAAATCTTTGTTGAATTCATATCCATAATGAGTCTCATATTGACCGTTTGCAGGGTTAACACATTGGTAAGCATCAATACCGTAACCATCATCATAATATCCGACTATTGCTATCTCATGACTCCCGCTGCCGATTGTTACCATTACAAGATCACCATTATCAATACAAGATGTAATATTGCTTTCATTAATATAATCATAAATTAACCCACAACCGTCCGTGAGAAACCGATCCACCTCAGAAGGATTAATTCCGCGAACACATATTTCCCTATTGAACATAATAGAGAACAATTCCTCTATAGCTTGTATATATGTAGCATAAGACTCAAAATTAAAATCTCCTGTCATCAAAGCATTGCATATTGCAATTGTTGTAGTGAAACAATTCCAGTTGCATGTCTGCCTTGGATACCTTATCGGTAGGTCCTGGTTGAAGAGTTTCTCGTTACTTTCAGGCTTGTGCACTTCGCGTGGCAATAACGGCGGAACGATGACATCAGTCGTGCTGTTGTTGTTGTCATGAATGCCACCAATACCAACCTCGTCAGAAGAATCATCTCCATCATCATTCCCGTTCCCGCAGTCATCATTTCCATAATCAGTCCTCCACCAGTCTTCGTCAAGTCCCCAGTCATAATCAGGAGTAACCTCAACTCCGACAAGAGTACCACCGTTAATAGGTTCGTCGCTATTGCCGTAACCATAGTCGTAATCATCGTCATAGCCATCGTTGCCATAATCGTCATCATAGCCATCGTCATCATCATCCTCTCCCCAGTCATAATAATAATCGTCATAATAGTCATCATCGTCGTCGTCATAACCATAATAGTCATCATAGTCATCGTCCCAACAGGCGTAAGCATATGACGGCACTGTGACAAAAGCAAATATAAGAAAAAAACTTAATATATAGTGTCTCATGGTCTCTTTATTGTTTAAAAGTTACTGTTTTTGAACGTGTGCAACCATTGCCCGACACTTTCACTACATATATTCCCCTTGTCAACGGCACATTGAAGCTGAGACTGTTGTCTCCTTCTGATAATGTCACGTCACCGATATTTTTCACAACCGTACCGAAAACAGAGCACAGACTGATGCTTACCGTCTGCGGAATATCCGCCGTAACAGTCATATTCAATGTTCCACCGGAATTGAAACCTGCCTGTTTTAGCACAAAGCCTCCGGCATTGTTGTCTGTATCATTGCAACCCTGTTTTGTCAATACGGCAAGTACGGGCTTGCGGAACTCGCTGTTTTCCGGATTAAATTGTCTGAAATAAGCAAACAGCCGTTGACTGTCTTTCTCGAACCTTGCATCGGTTATCACAAACTTGTTCCCCCTGTGGTGTTCCTTGAGCCAATGCTCTTTCCATCCCTTTGCCGTTTTAGTCGGAGAAAAGACCGTTATGAGCGAGTCGTTCTCATACCACTTCACGGCAACGCTATCACCGGCAGGCTCAAAGTCAATACGTACATCTCTTTGGCTTAAAATTCTGGTTTTAGACCAGTCGTATGTATAAACACGTCCTATCCATTTGCCTTCAAGGGGTTCCAATTCGGTATTATTGTCGATAGACCTCATCTTCGTTGAAGATATGATTTTATTCTTAACGTCAGTCCAATGATCGGCAGAACGTGAAAAACGCTGTTTCAGCGAGTCGAGCACGCCGAGTTTGGTAATGTCTATGGTCCAGCCGTGCCCTGCCTTGGATGCCTTGTTGAAAAACTCCGCAGCCTTGTCGTAGTCGGGACTGCCGTTATATCCATCTGCATAGTATGTTCCGAGCAGAAAACTGCATCCGGCGTGGTTCTTGTCTGCGCCTTTCTTCAAATATTCCACAGCTTTGGCATAGTCCTGTCTTACTCCAAGTCCTTTGTAGAGCATATATCCAACGCCGTAATATCCCTGCACGACACCTGCGTCTGCCGCTTTTCTGTAAAGCATATAAGCATTCCTTACGTTGGCAGGTCTGCCAAGCCCCTTATGATGCATCAGCGCCATCTTGCCGAAAGCTCTTGCATATCCGTCATGTGCCGCCTTTGAGAACAAAGCGTATGCCGCCTTATAGTTCTTTTCCACACCATCACCGCTCAGATACATCTTTCCCAGTTCGTACATTGCCTTTGTGTTGCCCCTTTTCACAAGATGCTTATATATGTTCGCAGCCTTTTTAGTGTCGACATCGCAGTTTATTCCAATCCTGTAGCGTACTGCTTTTCTCAACAGCCTGTCTGCGCTGACCGTGTCCTTACCGCTTGTCTGTGCAAGGGCAACGATGCTGCCCAAAGCAAGAAAAAATAATATGATTATCTTTTTCATGATGTTTACCATTTGATTTTTCCGGATACAAGTCTACCCATTCCCTTTTGCTTCTCAATATTGTTACTCTCCTTGAGTGCTGCCGGTTGCAGTTTCTTTAGCCGGCTAATGTTGTTCTTCTGCTTGGCATAGTCGTATTTGTCGCGGAAATAAACAACCTTTTCAAGCATCAGATACCTGTATATCCCTTTTCTCATGCTTTCCAACTCACTGTCCGTATATTCTCCGTTTTCTTCAAGCAATGACATTTTGTAGTTTGTTTTTGCCTCTATCTCCGGGGCATACGCCACATTCACATATCTTATTATCTGACTTTCCGTCAAGACCTTCATCATAGTCTCATGGAATTGTTTTTTAGTCCTGTATATCAGTTCCACCGATGCCTTGATATCTGTCACTTTATAACATGCAGAGTCGTAGACAGACCTGTATTGGATATATGCCTTCCTTAAAATGGACTTCTGCACAGCACCAAGTGAAATAATTCTTGTAATTTCATCCATTTTCTTGTCGACCGCATCGTTACCGATCGGTGTTTCTGCATTTGCCGCTAATATGGAAATGGCAAATGCAAATAAAAACAGTTTTCTTTTCATGGTCGTTAAATGTTTGTTAGTATTTAAAATTATAATTATTAATAAAGTTACATTGTAATCTTTTAATCTTTTAGCCATCCATATATG
>VSOH01000310.1 GCA_009774735.1 Clostridiales bacterium | reverse complement strand
TCAGAAACAATAACCGCATATTGGAAAAATCAGAGAGCGTAAAATAAAAATAACGTGCCGGAGATGCAAGTAAGTGTAAAATAGAGCAGTACCTGTTCCCCCGTGATAGAATGGAAACAAGGGGGACAAGGAATGAAAGAAGAAAAGGAATGCTTAAACTGTGGGAAAAAGTTCATCCCGACCTGCCACATCACGCGGCAGAAATTCTGCAGCGATACGTGTCGATATCATTATAACAACGCCAAAAGGCACTATAAAGTACCAGTAAATATTTGTCCGGCCTGCGGAGATATCGTGGAACAGAAAGACTGCCTGCCAGGACGGTGGCGGCGGTTCTGCAGCGACCAGTGCCGGATAACATACCACCAACAGAAGTTGCTGGCAGAGCGGCGAAGCCGGGCGCGGCCTGATCAAATATGCCCGAATTGCGGGAAAGAGTTTCAGCCGGAATGGGGGCCGGGAAGTCAGCGGAAATTCTGCTGTGACGCCTGCCGGATCGAATGGTGGAAAGAGTATCACAAGGCGCATCCGCCGGAGGAACTGCCGGCAGAGGAATGTGCGTTTTGCGGAGCGCCACTGACGGGAAAACAGCGGGGAAAAACATATTGCAGCCGCTTCTGCTATCTGCTGGCAATGGATCAGACCCATGTGGAGGAAACGTGTGAGTGGTGTGGGGAAAAGTTTACCGACACCAGCGGACAGGGGCGGCGGTATTGCAGCCGGAGCTGTGCCACGGCGGCCCGATTTACGCCGAAAGCGCGGCGTGGCAGCCGACGCATTGCCCCAGCAGAACCGGAGGAATGGCGGGAGAAGCTGGCGGAAGCGGCGCGGGCTGCTGGAGCCGGGAAACGTGGAAAGCGGGTCCGGCTGGTGTGCGGGAGTACCAGCATGTACACAGGATTGGACGGGCTGACCGCCATTGTACGTTACCACCTCAAGCACGACCCCTGCGATGGCAGCGTATATGTATTTCGGGACAGCACAGGCACGATGCTGAAATACATAGAATGGGATGGGCAGAGTTTTTTGCAGGGGAAACGGCGGGCACAGAGTGGAACATACCCCTGGCCAACCGGACAGTCAGGGAGCGTAGTGGAAGTAAATGAGAGGGAATTTGCCTATTTGTTGAGCAAATCAATCGTGCCATTCAAGGATAAAAAGTGCTGTGATAGTTGAAATCGCAGCACTTTTCTGGTATAATACGGATATGAGTACAGAGATAAAAAGTCCTGCCGAATGGCAGGCGCTGCTCGCGAAAAAGGAAGAAGAGATTACTGCTCTGCAAAGGCAGGTGGACTGGCTGAGCCAGCAGCTGCGGCTGATGCGCGGGCAGCGGTTCGGCGCGTCCAGCGAACAGACGCAGGCGCTCACGGAGCAGCTGTGCCTGTTCAACGAAGTGGAGGCGCTGGCGGATGACAAGGCGGCGGAGCCTGAACTGGAGCAGATCACCTGCAAACGGCGCAAGCAGGCTGGAAAGCGGGAGATGGATCTGTCTAAGCTGCCCACGGAGCAGGTAGTTCACGAACTGCGGCCGGAGGAACGGGTATGTCCGGAATGCGGTGGACCGCTGCACCAGTGCGGGCAGAGCGTGCTGCGCCGGGAACTGGTTTATGTTCCGGCGCAGTACAAGGTGGTAGAGCACGTACAGACCGCCTATAGCTGCCGCCATTGCGAGCAGACGAACGACCATGTCCCGATGAAGAAAAGCGAGGTTCCGGCCCCGCTGCTTCCGGGCAGCGGCATCGTCACGCCCAGTCTGCTGGCCCATATCCTGCACAGCAAGTATGTGCTGGCCCTGCCGCTGTACCGGCAGGAGCAGGAGCTGGCCCGGCTGGGGGTCCCCGTCTCCCGGCAGACCATGGCAAACTGGATCATCGCCGCCCACGAGCGTTGGTTCTCCGGTTTTGTGGAGGCGCTCCGGCAGGAACTGCTGACCAATGAGATCCTCCACGCGGACGAGACGTCCCTGATGGTATTGCAGGAGCCGGGGCGAAAAGCCAGCCAGAAGAGTTTTGTGTGGGTCTACGACACTTCCAGAGATGCCAGACATCCCGTTGCGTTGTACGACTACCAGCCCAGCAGGGCCGGGGTATGCGCCAGCAAATTTCTGGAGGGCTTTTCCGGATATCTGCATACGGACGGCTATGACGCATACCACTGCAAGCTGCCGCCGGAAATCACCACCGTGGGCTGCTGGGCACATATGCGCAGAAAATTTACCGATACGCTGAAAAGCCTGCCCAAAGAGGTGCGGGAGCGGTCTCCGGCGCAAGTTGGCTTGGACTACTGTGACAGGCTGTTCCATCTGGAGAAAGGCTTTTCCGAGCAGAAACTCTCCTTCCAGGAGCGGTACCAGACCCGCCTGGAGCAGTCCAAACCCCTGGCGGAGAAATTTTTTGCCTGGGCGGCGGCAGAATATGAGAAGAATCCCGTGCCAAAAAGCATGTTTGGCGCGGCGCTGACTTATGCCGTGAACCAGAAAGCCTGGTTGATGAATGTTTTCCTGGATGGCAGGTTGGAACTGTCCAATAACCGCGCCGAACGCGCTGTGCGGCCCTTTGCGGTTGGCCGCAAGAATTGGCTTTTCTCCAACACGCCGAAAGGCGCTGACGCCAGCGCCGCTGTTTACTCCATCGTGGAGACCGCCAAAGCTAACGGCCTGCGGCCCTACCGTTACCTCAAATTCCTTTTGGAGCGTCTGTCCGCCGGTGTCCCGGCTGATGAATGCTTCCCTTGGAGCGAAGCTGTAAAAAACTTGTGCAAATAACCGGCAGCCAGTCCCCAACCTGGCTGTCGGTTCCTTTTCCTCTATGCTCTGCGTACGGGGTTATTTGACGCTTACTTGCATCTCCGGCACGTTATTTTTATTTGTAAGTGTAAAATAGAGCAGTACCTGTTCCCCCGTGATAGAATGGAAACAAGGGGGACAAGGAATGAAAGAAGAAA
>VSOH01000031.1 GCA_009774735.1 Clostridiales bacterium | reverse complement strand
CTTCGTGCAATCTTCGGTGAAAAGGCAAGAGAGGTTCGTGATACCTCAATGCGTGTTCCTCATGGTGAGTATGGTATTGTAGTTGATGTTAAGGTATTTACCCGTGCAAACAGCGACGAGCTTTCACCCGGTGTCAATAAAGTAGTAAGAGTTTATATTGCTCAGAAGCGTAAAATCCAGGTCGGCGACAAGATGGCCGGTCGTCACGGTAACAAGGGTGTCGTTTCAAGAATCCTTCCACAGGAGGATATGCCATTCCTTCCTGACGGCAGACCGCTTGATATTGTTCTTAACCCACTGGGTGTACCTTCACGTATGAACATCGGTCAGGTGCTTGAGGTTCATCTTGGCTACGCAGCTATGGCGCTCGGCTGGAAGATGATGACTCCTGTATTCGACGGTGCTCACGAGCAGGATATCCGTGACTGTCTTGAGCTTGCTGATATCGGCTACTATATAGATGAAAACGGAAATAAGGTATTTGACGGTAAAACAGAGCTTATCGACGGACGTACCGGTGAGAAGTTCGATAACAGAATTACCGTTGGTTATATGTATTACCTTAAGCTGCATCACCTTGTTGATGATAAAATCCACGCACGTTCAACAGGTCCGTACAGCCTTGTTACACAGCAGCCTCTTGGCGGTAAGGCACAGTTTGGCGGACAGCGTTTCGGTGAGATGGAGGTTTGGGCACTTGAAGCTTATGGTGCTGCTTATACTCTTCAGGAAATTATCACAATCAAGTCAGACGACGTTGTCGGTCGTGTACGCACCTACGAGTCAATCGTAAAGGGCGAAAACATTCCTACATCAGGTACACCTGAATCCTTCAAGGTACTGTTCAAAGAGCTTCAGGCTCTCGGTCTTGATACAAGAGTGCTTGACAAAGAGGGCAATGAGGTTGAGCTTAAGCAGGATCTCGACGATGGCACAGGCATTCAGCCTATTGATGATAAAGCCTTCACAACTGTTAATGATTTTGAGGATCAGGAAGGTTACGGCGTTGAAGATGCCGATGAGGAAGGCGAGGAAGCAGGTCAGTCAGATGCATTTGATGATTTGTTCGCTGATGCTTTCAGTGACGAAGCAGACGATGATGAATTTTAATCTGATACGACTTCCGCAATAAATTAAGAAAAAGGAGTGCTTCCAAATGGATAATTATGAAAATGAATTCAGTTCTATAAAAATCGGTCTTGCCTCACCTGAAAAAATCCGTGAGTGGTCTTACGGTGAGGTTACCAAGCCCGAAACAATTAACTACAGAACTTTAAAACCGGAGCGTGACGGTCTTTTCTGTGAAAGAATCTTTGGTCCTATGAAGGACTGGGAATGTCACTGCGGTAAGTATAAAAGAGTCCGCTATAAGGGCAAGGTGTGTGAGCGCTGCGGTGTTGAAATTACAAAATCTAAGGTTCGCCGTGAACGTATGGGTCACATAGAGCTTGCTGCTCCCGTGTCACATATCTGGTATTTCAAGGGTATTCCGAGCAGACTCGGTCTTGTTCTTGACATAAGCCCGAGATACCTTGAAAAGGTTTTGTACTTTGCATTATATATTGTAACAGACCCGGGTGATACACCGCTTGAGAAGATGCAGATTCTCAATGAAAAGGAATACGCAGAAATGCGTGAGAGATATGAGGACGACTTCAAGGCAGGTATGGGTGCTGAGGCTGTTAAAGAGCTTCTCCAAAGCATTGATGTTGCTCAGCTGCGTGATGAGCTTACTGCCGAGCTTGATGGTGCAAGCGGTCAGAAGAGAGTTCGTCTGTTAAAAAGACTTGATGTTGTTGATGCTTTCTATCACAGCGGCAACAAGCTTGAATGGATGATTCTTGATGCAATTCCTGTTATTCCTCCTGATATCCGTCCTATGGTACAGCTTGACGGCGGCAGATTTGCAACAAGTGACCTGAACGATTTATACAGACGTGTTATTAACAGAAACAACAGATTAAAGAGATTGCTTGAGCTTGGAGCACCTGAAATCATTGTAAGAAATGAAAAGAGAATGCTTCAGGAGTCAGTTGATGCCCTTATTGATAACGGCCGCCGCGGCAGACCTGTTACAGGTCCTAACAACAGACCGCTTAAGTCACTGAGTGATATGCTTAAGGGTAAGCAGGGCCGTTTCCGTCAGAACCTTCTCGGTAAGCGTGTTGACTATTCAGGACGTTCTGTTATCGTTGTTGGTCCTGAGCTTAAGATGCACCAGTGCGGTCTTCCTAAAGAAATGGCTATTGAGCTGTTCAAGCCTTTCGTTATGAAACGTCTTGTTGAAACAGGCGTAGCATCCAATATTAAATCTGCAAGAAAAATGGTTGAGAGAGCAGCAAATCCTGCTGTTTGGGACAGCCTTGAAGTTGTTATTAAGGACCACCCTGTAATGCTCAACCGTGCCCCCACACTTCACAGACTTGGTATTCAGGCATTTGAACCTGTTCTTGTTGAGGGCAGAGCGATTAAGCTTCATCCGCTTTCATGTACAGCATTTAACGCTGACTTTGACGGTGACCAGATGGCTGTTCACGTACCGCTTTCAGCAGAAGCTCAGGCAGAGGCAAGAATGCTTATGCTTGCTGCAAATAACCTGTTAAAGCCTTCAGACGGTAAGCCTGTTGCTGTTCCTACACAGGATATGGTTATCGGTTCATACTACTTAACTATGATTAAGGAAGGCGAGCCGGGTCAGCCTAAGTTCTTTAAGGATGAGGCAAGAACAGAAGAGATTTCCTTTAACGACGTTAAGGCAGAAATCAATAAGGGTATTGATGACCCAAGAAACTTTGTACCGAATGCTGCAATTCTTTGTGAAATTGATGATGCAGAATTCACCGAGAAATACGGCTTCTACCGTTCATACAATATCTATAGGGATAAGGACGAGGCTATGATGGCTTACCAGGAGGGTTCTCTCGGTATGCATTCACCGGCTAAAATCCGTATTACCAAGGAAGATAACGGTGTAACAAGAAGTGCACTTATCATCACAACAATCGGCAGAATTATTTTCAATAATCCTGTTCCTCAGGATCTTGGCTTTGTTGACAGAAACGATCCTGAAAAAGAATTTGACCTTGAGGTTTCATTCGTTGTTAAGAAAAAGCAGCTTGGTCAGATTGCTGAAAGATGCATCAATGTTCACGGTGTATCTATTGCTTCAGGTGTTCTTGATGCAATCAAGAATCAGGGCTATAAATATTCAACAATTTCAGGTACAACAGTAGCCGTTATCGACGCACTCATTCCTGATAAGAAGAAGGATTATCTTGCTGAAGCTGAAAAGAGAGTTGACGAAATCACTTACAATTACAACTATGGACTTATTACTAATGAAGAGCGTTCTTCAGCAGTAATCAAGGCTTGGGAGGATTGTACAAATAAGGTTTCTAACGAGCTTACTTCAAACTTTGACGGTGCTCATAACCCAATTCATATGATGGTAGACTCAGGTGCCCGTGGTAGTACCTCACAGCTTCGTCAGCTTGCCGGTATGAGAGGTCTTATCGCAAATACAGCAGGTAAGACAATTGAGGTTCCTATCCGTGCTAACTATCGTGAGGGTCTTAATATTCTTGAATACTTCATTTCTTCTCGTGGTGCGAGAAAGGGTCTTGCCGATACAGCGCTTCGTACCGCTGACTCCGGTTACCTCACTCGTCGTCTTGTTGACGTATCACAGGATGTTATCATCCGTGATGATGACTGCGGCTGTCACGACGGTATCGTAGTTTCAAGAATTATGGACGGCAATCGTGTACTTGAGCCGCTTGAGGAAAGACTTACAGGCCGTTTCGTTGTTGATCCTGTTATTGATCCGAACACAGGCGAGGTTCTTATGGAGCCTGACAGAATGATGACTTCTGAGGATGCACAGCGTATTGTTGATGCAGGCATTGAGTCTGTTAAAATCCGCTCACTTATTACCTGTAAATCACGTCATGGTGTTTGTCGTAAGTGCTATGGTGCTAACCTTGCATTCAACGAGCCTGTACAGGTTGGTGAGGCTGTTGGTATTATCGCTGCTCAGTCAATCGGTGAGCCGGGTACACAGCTTACAATGAGAACTTTCCATACCGGTGGTGTAGCCGGCGGTGCTGATATTACACAGGGTCTTCCGAGAGTTGAGGAGCTGTTCGAGGCAAGAAAGCCGAAGCAGCTTGCAATCCTCAGTGAGATTGAGGGTGATGTTCGTTTTGAAGAAATCAAAAAGAGCCGTCACGTTGTTGTATATGATAATGAAACAGCAGAGGAAAGAAAGTACCTCATTCCTTATGGCGCAAGACTTTGTGAAAACATTGTTGAGGGTGCACATATCGCAAAGGGTACAGAGCTTACACTCGGTGCTGTTAATCCGCACGATGTTCTTGCTATCCTCGGTGAAGAGGCTGTATATAATTACCTGATTAAGGAAGTTCAATTTGCATACCGTACACAGGGTGTTGATATCAACGATAAGCACATTGAGGTTATCGTTCGTCAGATGCTTAAGAAGTGTACTGTTGACGAGGCAGGAAGCACGGATCTTGTTGCAGGCACAATGGTTGATGTTGCTCAGGTTGATGAGGCAAATGAGGCTGTTGAAAAGAGAATTGCCGCCGGTGAAACAGGTCTTGAAAAGGCTACCTATATTCCTATTCTTATGGGTATTACCAAGGCTTCACTTGCTACGGATTCATTCCTTTCAGCCGCATCCTTCCAGGAAACAACACGTGTTCTCACTGATGCTGCTATCAAGGGCAAGAGTGATCCGCTTATCGGTCTTAAGGAAAATGTTATTATCGGTAAGCTTGTTCCTGCAGGTACAGGTATGGATGTTTTCAGAGATGTTGATGTTGTTCCAAGTTATTTCTCAGGCGACAGCGAAACTTTAAATCTGGAACAATTACAAGAACTCTTGACAAATACAATGCAATAAGCTATAATATCTAACCGTGTGGATATGACTTTGGTTAAATTATACAAAGATTTATTCCGCATTTTGTAAAAAAACACAACATTTTGGGGTGAGCAGTCTGCTTGCCCCAAGGTGTGCGTTTAAATGATACTGCAATGTTTTGCTTGCTGTATGATTTATACGCACACTGCGTATAAAATAATTTTGAAAGGAGATAAACTATTGCCTACCTTTAACCAACTCGTAAGAACAGGTCGTAAGACTGTTGAGAAGAAGTCAAAGACACCTGCACTCTTAAAGGGACTTAACACAAAGAGAAATATTGTTACTGATAACAATTCTCCTCAGAAGCGCGGCGTTTGTACTGCAGTTAAGACAGCAACACCTAAAAAGCCTAACTCAGCTCTTCGTAAGATTGCCAGAGTTCGTCTTACAAACGGTATTGAAGTTTCTGCTTACATTCCGGGCGTAGGTCATAACCTTCAGGAACACTCTGTTGTTATGATTCGCGGCGGCCGTGTTAAGGATTTACCTGGTGTACGTTACCACATCATCCGTGGTACACTCGATACTCAGGGTGTTAACGGAAGAATGCAGAGCCGTTCAAAGTACGGTGCAAAGAGACCAAAGGCTGCTAAGAAGTAAGCCACACTTTATTTCTTAAGGATGACAATAGTTTATATACCTATATATAAAGCGTATATGACCTTTTGTTGACTCCACGGGAAACCGAGTACCTATGAACTCATTAAAATTTATGAAGGAGGGAAGCGAAGATGCCAAGAAGAGGCCAAATCGCTAAGCGTGATGTTTTACCTGATCCAATGTATAACTCAAAGCTGGTTACACGTTTAATCAACAACATTATGCTTGATGGAAAAAAGGGTGTCGCTCAGAAAATCGTTTACGGAGCATTCGACATCGTTAGAGAAAAAACCGGTAACGATCCATTGGAAACTTTTGAAGCTGCAATGGAAAACATTATGCCGGTGCTTGAGGTAAAAGCTCGCCGTATCGGTGGTGCAACTTACCAGGTTCCTCTTGAGGTTCGTCCTGAAAGAAGACAGACATTAGGTCTTAGATGGATAACTCTTTACGCTCGTCAGCGTTCAGAGAGAACTATGAAGGAACGTCTTGCTGCTGAAATTATGGACGCTGTTAATAAGACAGGCGGTGCAGTTAAGAAGTGCGACGATACACATAAGATGGCAGAGGCAAACAAAGCATTTGCTCATTTCAGATATTAATAGGAGGATATTATGCCAAGAAAAGTATCTCTTGAAATGACAAGAAATATTGGTATTATGGCTCATATTGATGCAGGTAAAACAACTACTACTGAGCGTATTCTGTATTATACAGGTATCAATCACAAGATTGGTGAAACTCATGATGGTTCTGCAACAATGGACTGGATGGAGCAGGAGCAGGAGCGTGGTATTACAATCACATCTGCTGCTACAACTTGCTTCTGGAAAGACCATAGAATCAATATTATCGATACACCGGGTCACGTTGACTTCACAGTTGAAGTACAGCGTTCACTCCGTGTACTTGATGGTTCAGTTACTGTTCTTTGTGCAAAGGGCGGTGTTGAGCCGCAGTCTGAAACCGTATGGCGTCAGGCTGACGAATATAAAGTACCCAGAATGATTTATGTTAATAAGATGGACATTATGGGTGCTGATTTCTACAGAGCATTGAATATGGTTAAAGACCGTTTTAAATGTAATGCTCTTCCAATTCAGCTTCCTATCGGAAGTGAGGATACCTTTAAGGGTATCATTGACCTTGTTGAAAATCATGCCATTATCTATATTGATCCTGATAAAGAGAAGGGTATGAAATTTGAAATCACAGAAATTCCTGATGATATGAAGGAATTAGCTGAAAAATACAGAACTGAGCTTATCGAGCATGTTGTTGAACAGGACGAGGAGCTTATGGAGAAGTATTTTGAAGAGGGCGAGGATGCTGTATCAGTTGCTGATATCAAGAAAATCATTCGTTCTTCAACAATAGCTAACGATATGGTTCCTGTATGCTGCGGTACTTCATACCGTAATATGGGTGTTCAGCCTCTTCTTGATGCTGTTGTTGATTATATGCCTGCTCCTACAGACGTTGAGTCAATCAAGGGCGTTAACCCTGATACTGACGAGGAAGAATATCGTCATTCATCTGATGATGAGCCATTTGCAGCTCTTGCTTTCAAGATTGCAACTGACCCATTCGTAGGTAAGATTTGCTTCTTCCGTGTATATTCAGGTATGATTGAGGCAGGTACACCTTGCTACAACTCTGTTAAGGATAATAAAGAAAGAATGGGTAGAATTCTTCAGATGCACGCGAACCACAGAGAAGATATTCCTGTATGTTACGCAGGTGATATTGCTGCTGCAGTTGGTTTGAAGAATACAACAACAGGTGATACTCTTTGTGATGAGTCTCATCCAATCATTCTTGAGTCAATGAATTTCCCTGATCCTGTTATTCGTGTTGCTATTGAGCCGAAAACAAAGGCAGGTCAGGAAAAGATGGGTATTGCTCTTGCAAAGCTTGCAGAAGAAGACCCCACATTTAAAGCATATACAGATGAAGAAACAGGACAGACAATCATCGCAGGTATGGGTGAGCTTCACCTTGAGATTATTGTTGACCGTCTTCTTCGTGAATTTAAGGTAGAGGCTAACGTTGGTGCTCCTCAGGTTGCTTATAAAGAAACCATTCAGGGCAACGGTCAGTCAGACCTTAAGTATAAGAGACAGTCAGGTGGTTCCGGTCAGTACGGTCACGTTAAAATCAGAATTATGCCTAACCTTGATGAAAATGGTATCGGCAAGGGTTATGAATTTGTTAACCAGATTGTCGGCGGTGCTATTCCTAAGGAATACATTCCTGCTGTTGATGCCGGTATTCAGGGTGCTATGAAGAGCGGTATCCTTGCCGGATACAATGTTGTTGATGTTAGAGTTGAGCTTTACGATGGTTCTTACCACGAGGTTGACTCATCTGAAATGGCATTTAAGATTGCAGGTTCTATGGCATTTAAGGATGCTGCAAAGGGTGCTAACCCAATCATCCTTGAGCCTATGATGAAGGTTGTTGTTATCGTTCCTGAAGAATATATGGGCGATGTTATCGGTGACCTTAACTCACGCCGTGGTCAGATTCAGGGTATGGAGGACAGAGCCGGTGCTAAGCAGGTTAACTCAAGAGTTCCGCTTTCAGAGATGTTCGGTTATGTAAATGACCTTCGTTCCAAGACCCAGGGTCGTGGTCAGTATACAATGGAGCCGGATGGTTATGAGCCGGTACCGAAGTCAATTAGTGAGTCAATTATCAGCGAAAGAGCTAAGAAAGATTAATAACTAATATAAATTATTAAAAAAGTCTTGATATTTTTATGCGTATTTGATAAAATCTCTTTGACAATTTTACTATTGTAAATTTTAAGGAGGAACTTCCAATGGCAAAGGAAAAATTTAACCGTACCAAACCACATGTAAACATTGGTACAATCGGTCACGTTGACCATGGTAAGACAACTCTTACTGCTGCTATCACAAAGTATCTTGCTAACAAGGGCTTTGCAAAGTTTGAGGACTATGCAGACATCGATAAGGCTCCTGAAGAGAGAGAGCGTGGTATTACAATCAACACTGCACACGTTGAGTACGAGACAGAAGCTCGTCACTATGCACACGTTGACTGCCCGGGTCACGCTGACTATATTAAGAACATGATCACAGGTGCTGCTCAGATGGATGGTGCTATCCTTGTTATCGCTTCAACTGATGGTCCTATGGCTCAGACTAAGGAGCATTTGCTTCTTGCTCGTCAGGTAGGTGTTCCTGCAATCATCGTATTCATGAACAAGACAGACCAGGTTGACGACGAAGAGCTTCTTGAGTTAGTTGAGATGGAAATCCGTGAGACTCTTGCTGAGTATGAGTTTGACGATGAGTGCCCAATCATTAAGGGTTCAGCTCTTAAGGCTTTACAGGCTCCTTCAAATGATGATCCTGCTTGCGCTTGCATTCAGGAGCTCATGGATGCTGTTGATGAGTATATCCCAACTCCTGACCGTAAGGCAGACCTTCCTTTCCTTATGCCTGTTGAGGACGTATTCACAATCACAGGTCGTGGTACAGTTGCTACAGGTAGAGTTGAGCGTGGTCAGTTAAAGACTAACGATACAGTTGAGATGGTAGGTCTTCATGAGGAGACTTCTTCAACCGTATGTACCGGTATTGAGATGTTCCGTAAGATTCTTGACTATGCTGAGGCTGGTGACAACATCGGTTGTCTTCTTCGTGGTGTTCAGAGATCTGATATCGAAAGAGGTCAGGTTCTTGCTGCTCCTGGCTCAATCAAGCCACACACAAAGTTCTCAGGTCAGGTTTACGTTCTTTCTAAGGACGAGGGTGGACGTCATACTCCATTCTTCAACAACTACAGACCTCAGTTCTATTTCAGAACAACTGACGTAACAGGTGTTATCACTCTTCCGGAAGGCACAGAGATGTGTATGCCTGGCGATAACGTAGTAATGAACGTTGAGCTCATCACTCCAATCGCTATTGAAGAGGGTCTTCGTTTCGCTATCCGTGAGGGTGGTAGAACAGTTGGTTCAGGCGTTGTTACAGCTATCAACGAGTAATCAATTACCTTAAATCATTAAGAGCAAGTCGAAAGACTTGCTCTTTTTTCTTTTTTCTATTGAAATTATATATTTTTGTGATAATATAAATCTGGTGATGTTAATGAAAAAAGTTAAGCAAATGTCGGAAAGTCTTTTGTTGGGTATAATTCTTGCTATTGTCGGCGGATATCTTGATGCTTATACCTATATAATTCGTGGCGGAGTATTTGCCAATGCTCAAACGGGAAATATTGTTCTTTTGGGCATCAATCTTGCAGAAGGCAACTTTTCCAATGTAATTCATTATTTAATTCCAATTCTGGCTTTTGCACTCGGTGTTCTTATTACAGAGGCAGTTAAGCAGAAACTTAAAGTAAATCATTTAATTCATTGGCGGCAAATTATTATTGTTTTTGAAATGGTGTTTCTGCTTGTTTGTGCTTTTATAAAAGGCGGTAAAGGCGATACAGTTGTTAACGTAATTATTTCATTTGTTTGTGCTTTGCAGGTTGAAAGCTTCAGAATTATCGGCGGCAATACAATTGCTACCACAATGTGTACCGGCAATCTTCGCAGTGGTACAGAGCAGCTTTTTTTAGGTATAAAGAATCGTGATAAAACAAGTATAAAAAAGGGCTTGATATATTACAGCATAATTGCTGCATTTGTGGTTGGTGCTGTAATCGGAGCTGTTCTGACAAGGCAGCTTGATGTAAAAGCAGTGCTTGTTGCATGTGCTTTTTTATTAGTAACCTTTATATTAATGTTTAAGCAAAAAACGCCGGCAAATCAATAGTTCCTTATTGTCTTGACAAGGTAACCCGGCGAGAGATGTTTGTTTGGATAAGGGTAAAATCGGATATCTTTTTACTTGTTGTTGATTTGATTGTGCTGCACTGATTTATTTTCATATTAAGCGTGGAATGTAGTATGGATGATAATTTAATGCTTCATAATAGATTAAAGGAAATTAGAGTTGCTCAAAAACTTTCTCGGGCTCAGCTTGCTGCAATTGTCGGTGTTTCCGGAAATGCAGTCAGCTCAATTGAAACAGACCGGTATAGTTCTACTGCAAAATTAGCATGAGTTATTTGTATTGCACTTGATGTAAAGTTTGAGGATATGTTTTATTTTGATTAAATTGCTTATGAAAAAGGTACTGAATTGCAAATGCAGTTCAGTACCTTTCCTTTTTTATCTCAACAGCGGCATATTGCCCGTAAGCTTATTAACTTTCTTTTTATTTCCGTATATCAGTAATCCAATATTGTTCAGTAATTGTGCAGGTGTTTCTGTCATTTTAGAGATATATTCGTCATAGGTTTTGCAGCTTTGTGCCAGATCAGTAAAATCAACAATCGTTAAATCTTCAAAAAATTCTTCTTTCAGTGTTTTGCTGAGTGCATTTAATGCATTTCTGTTGCTTTTTAATATCGGAACAGGGAACTCAATTATTCCGCTATGAATATTATTGTCAGCATCCTTAACATCACAGCCAACAACAGAGGGATACTTCATTCCCAGTGTTATTCCGAGAATGGCAGCAGTGTTCGCTATTATACCGAGTGGCAAATTTTCATCAATTACTATAACACATTTATCATTTTCAAAGTTCATTTTTTCTATTCCTCTTTCTATTGAATTTGATTTCAGAAACAAAAAGTCCTATTAGTGTAAACACAGTACCTATTGCAGAAATTGCAGTGAATTTTTCTTTCAAAAAAATTGCTGATGTCAACACCGTAATAACAGGAACAAGATAAATATATATACTTGTTTTAATTGCCCCAAGTTTTTTCACTGCATAGTTCCAGGTAACAAAGCATAGTGCTGATGCCCCTAAGCCCAAATACAGAAGATTAAGTATGTTTTTAGTTTCTGATATTTTGTTAATATCAAAGCTCAGATTAAATATAAATACTAACGGCAGCATAAAGATAATTCCGTATGTAAATATTCTTCTTGTGGTGTGTATTGTGTTGTAACCAAAGCTGCTGATTTTCTTTGTAAGCAATGAATAAATTGCCCAGACAAAGGCGGCAATCAAAGCCAAAATATCACCGAGCGGATTAATCTGTGCTTTTGTTCCGTTAAAGCTGATAAGACCAATTCCTATAATTGCAATGCCGAAGCCGATAAAAAAATTTGCTTTCAGCTTTTCATCATTCCTGATAAATATATGTGAAAGAATTGCCGTGAAGAAAGGCGCTGTTGAAATGATTACGCCAACATTCGATGCCATTGTGTGCGTAAGTGCAATATTTTCAATCAGATAATAAAGACATATTCCGCTTAGTCCTGCACCGGCAAAGGTTAATTCCTCCTTCAAGCTTTTGAATTTGAATAGCTTGGGTGAAATGATGAGCAGTGCAATTAATCCTAAAACAAAGCGAATAAACAGTATTTCAATAGGCGTAAAGTCTGATAGCAATAGCTTTGTTGATATAAACGTAGTTCCCCATATTATGATTGTAATTAAAGCAGATATATGAGCGTTTAACATATTATTTTTCATTGTTCTTCTCCTTGAAGATTCGTCTGTAGGCGGCAGGAGAAAGTCCAATGAACATATTGAAGGAGTTTGAAAAATGACTTTGGTCAGAAAAGCCTGTCAGCATCGCAGCATCAACAGGTGATACACCTTGCTCTAAAAGCTCTTTTGCCTTGTTGATTCTTATAGTCTGCAGATATCTGTAGGGTGTAACGCCCTTTGTTTTGGCGAAAGCCCTGAGTATGGTTGATTTGCTGAGATTACAGCAAAAGCATAAATCATTCAGCGTGATATGATTATTGTAGTTTTCCTCTATAAAATCACAGGCTTTGCATATTTCCTCACTACATAACGGCAGGCTTTGCGAAAACGGCTGTACGTATTGTTC
>VSOH01000309.1 GCA_009774735.1 Clostridiales bacterium | reverse complement strand
CTTTGCTTACAACGCTTACAACACGTGGAAATATTGCAATCCCAATAATAATAATTTGTTTTTTGTAATCTTTAAGAAAGTATATAGACAAGCGTACGAAATATTTGTTTTGTGGAATACTTGTCAGTTCTATATTTTTTATATCGTATACAGATGTTGGTCAGGATTTTATGAATATGGCTGTATATGATAAAGTTTATGATAATGGAAAAGTAGATTTTGCAAGCAAGACGGGAGGAGCACGTACAGAGAGTATTTCCGGAGTATTGAAGACAATTGCAGATTCGCCAATAACCCTATGGGGTGTGGGATATGATGAATTGAATAACATGGGATTGGAAGGATGTGCCGGACTTTTATATTTGCTTTTGGCCATAGGCATATTGCCTTATTCTATTTTGTTTGGTTTTTGTTTTGGTAAAGTGGTTGAATATAATATAGGGTTGGGGGATGTTTTGGTCAGGATCTTATTGGTTATAAATATGGGATTTGGCCAACCACATATTATGAATTTTGCTCTTTTTACAATGATGCTCTATCCTTATTTTATAGTAAATAGCAAAAAAACATGTCAGAGACAGCAAATAGGATCCTAAAAAATAGTGGATACCTTTATTTCAGTATGGGATTGTCCATGGTAGTATCTTTATATTCTACCAGATTGATCTTAAATGCACTTGGAGCTTCTGATTTTGGTATATTTTGTATTATAGGTGGAGCTATAGGGATGTTGGGCTTTTTAAATGCAGCAATGTCTACCACGACCCAACGGTTTATAAATTATGCAGAAGGAGAAGGAAAACCGGAAACTAAAAAGAGTATTTTTACTGTAAGCATAAGCATTCATTTCTTGTTGTCGTTGTTGATGATTGCAGTATTTGAGATTGCTTATTTCTTTTTCTTTGACGGTATACTGAACATTCCCACTGAGAGGATGAATTCTGCCAAATGGATTTATCAGTTAATGCTTTTGTCGACGGTATTTACAATTCAGACGGTTCCTTACAATGCAATTATCAATGCGCATGAGAATATGCGGTATATGAGCATTATGGGTATTCTCCAAACGTTGATGAAATTGGCGATAGCATTGATAGTAGTATATGTTTGTGCAGACAAACTTGTGTTGTATGGTGTGCTTACAACTTTGGTATCATTGATTTTTATGTTGATTCTTATGATTTATTGTCACCGAAATTATTCGGAATGTAAATTCAGTATTACTAAATACTATGATAAGAATCTGATGAAAGAAATGACTTCATTTGCGGGATGGGGGTTTGTTAATTCTTCATCTTCGATGTTTGCACAATATGGTATGGGAATTGTATTGAATTCTTTTTTCGGTACCATATTAAGTGCTGCACAAGGTGTGGCAAACCAAATATCTGGGCAATTGATGGTTTTTTCACGTACTATGCTGATGGCTATCAATCCAGTAATTGGTAAAAAAGCAGGAAGTCATGAAATTGCAAATATGATGCGTATTTCATTGTTCAGCTCAAAGATGTCTTTTCTTGTTATAGCGTTTTTTGCCTTTCCTTTTATTGTTGAGACTCCTTATATTTTGAGGTTATGGCTAAAAAATGTACCTGAATGGAGTGTATGTTTTTTTAGATTTGAGATTGCAAGGAATATGCTGGATCAACTCACTATAACATTGACAAGTGCGATTACTGCTGAGGGAAGAATAAAATATTATTCTATATATAGAGGATGTTCTTATTTCTTACCATTGCCTATAAGTATATTGCTTTTTAATTTTGGCTTTTCACCTTACTGGTTTTATATAGTGTGGATTGTTACATGGAACGGTATTGGGAGTGCAATAATTCTCTATTATGCGCATAAGAATTGTGGAATGCAATATGTGGATTTCTATAAAGTAATAGTTGTTCCTGTGGTGTTAATAACAATTATCACATTGTCAATAAGTGGTTTGGTAACGGTTTATATAAAAGAATCGTTTTTACGACTAATTATTGTTTTGTGCACAACTACGATAATATTTATTTCAGTATGTTGGGGATTGGTATTTTCTTCAAAAGAAAAAGAAATTATTTCTTCGGCAACATTGGCATTGATAAGAGAAATAAAGATGAAGTTGAGGTTTTAGTAAGTTATATCACTTGAATTATGAATATCAAACAACTGAAAATAGCTTTAGGTACTTTAAAGAGGATATTGTATGATACAAGATTGGATACATTAGGCTATTGTGGAAAAAATGTTAGATTAGAGTACCCTATATCATTTCATAATCCTAAAAATGTATTCTTGGAAGATAATGTAATTGTCAAATCAGATTCTTTGGTTGTAAATACAACCGGAAAATTGATTATGAAAAAAAATTCAGGAGCAGCACAAAAATTTACTGTAATAACCGGAAATCACCATCCTGTAAAAAATAGATTTTTTTTTGAGTCTGTTAAATTGCGTCTTGCAGATGTGGAAAAAGATGTTATTGTGGGGGAAGATGCTCGTATAGGAGCAAATGTTACAATATTATGTGGTGTGACGATAGGACGAGGATGTATAGTTGGAGCAGGAACTGTAATACGTAAAAGTACCCCTCCTTATTCTATTATTGTTGGAAATCCTGCAAAAGTTGTAAAATTTGTATTCACTCCGGAAGAGATAGTGGAGCATGAAAAAAACTTGTATCAAGAAAAGGAACGATTATCATTAGAAAGTCTGAAAGAAAATCAAGAATCATATATAGGCAAGATATTATAG
>VSOH01000308.1 GCA_009774735.1 Clostridiales bacterium | reverse complement strand
TAATGTCAACGATATCATCTCTATTAAGAGCATCCTTAACATAAACTGTCTGAGCATCTGTTGTTCTCTTGAGAAGATTGATGAGTTTTGACAGCTTCTTCTTATTACCCTTCTGATAACCTGAAGCCCTAAGCTGTGCTGAACGAATATCAGCCTGAAGAGTTCTTACTCGGCTCATAGGACTCTTATGTACCTTTGAGATTACTGCGTGAACCCAAGAATTGTCATTTTGAATTTTATCAGGTGCCCCTGTTTCAAGATTCTTGTAATCAGGGAAAAGTGACTCAACATCATTAAATCCATGTTCAAGTGAGCTGTTATCCTCAAGATAATCTCTCATAGCCTTTCTAAATGTGCCTGTATCCTTTGCATGTTGGATAATATCAATTTGCTCAGCGTGGCTGATAACATTTTTCTGATTGCCGCCGGCATCATTCTGATCGAAAATATTGTGTTTCATTTCGTAGTTTCCTCCTAAATCGTCATGTTTTATATTACTGTCATCGCCATCGGTGTCGGTATCATTATGTGAAACGGCTCCAACAATGGCATAAACAGCTTTTTTCTGCTTATCAGTCATACTATCAAAAATATCTTTGATAGTTTCTTGGTCATCTGTGTTATCTTCTTTTTTGAAATCATCGTCATCATTCTTGTTGTCAGAATGCTCTAGAACGAGATTTTCTCCAGTATAAATGTAAGCCATATCAGTTTCTTCTCCGTGAGAAAGAATACTATCTATAAATGCTTTTGGATTTGCTCCAGCAAGAACAAGACTAACCTCTTTAATATCACCATAGGTAACATCAGATCCTTGATGCTTGAGATGGTTAGCAAAAATAGACAAAGCAACTATATCTCCATGTTTAACAGATTCTTTAGCTGCTTGTGCTTCTTCAGATTCGTTAAAGCTACAGTAACAATAAACGCCTTCATCTTTGTTTTTTAAAAGTGCATGCCCTAAAACAGAACATGGTGAATCATGTTTATGTGCCCATACAAGTGGAACTTTGCAACCGTCATTATGTTTAAAAGCATCTTTACGAATAGTTCGTCCATCAGCACATAAGACATTGTTTTTAGTAGCCCAACCGCTGAAATCATAAGTCATTTTGAATTTCCTCCATATTAGATTTTGGTTGCTCTTTATTGTCTTCTTTCGAAGCGGACAAATTCTTATTTCTAAGTTCATCAGCTCTTGGGTCATCAGATGGTTTCATACCAATAACAGCCCTGAACTCATTTGAAGTCATTATTTCGTTTCTCGTAAATTTATCAGCAATTTCTGCTATCTCAGAAACAGGAACTAACTTAAATGGGTCTTGATAGAATTCAATTGACTGCTTTTGTGAGCGCGCAGTCTTGGTTAGAAACTTTCGTTTCATTTCATCGACAAGAGCCGAAAGTATCGGTTCTATTGCTCGATTATAGTAATTCAGCATTGTTTTCTCGTCCGCAGTACCATCTAATATGCTCTGGGTGATTCCCAACTGGCTGTATAGCATACTCGTTAAATATTCGACCTGAGATAGTAGATTGTTCTCAACAGGACGATTAAGCTGAATGACTTTTTCCGTTCCGTCGGTGTATGCCACACCATATTTTGAACCTGCCAACTGATCTTCCAAATCTTTTCTTCGTTGCTCAGCTTTATTTTTCTGAGCGTCAGATTTAACAACATATGGAAGTTGGATAATCAAGTCCAATTTTCCAGAACTACTCTGTTCATCTATAACATCAAGAAGATTCAGTTTTCGAATCAGTCTTTTCAAAGTAGAATTAGGTTCATTCATAATTGCAAACAACGGATTTTCAATAATCGCTGTTGTTTGTTTTGGAATTGTAACCTCTTCTTTTTTTCCCGTTCGCTCATTATAAACCTGAACTCTTATATGTTTTGGAAACCATTCCAAAATCTTGCCGGTTCGCATTGTATTAATGTCGAATGAACCAATTTCTGGATTAATACTTGTATCAATTGGAACTAATGCTACGCATCCTTCATCAAGCATTGACATTATAGAATCTTGTCGGAAAGCTCTTCCGGTTTGGTCAATATTGGCTTCTAATGTCAGACAATTATTCAAACCGCTATCAATTGTTTCTTGGTATCGGTTATTCTTATCTAATCGAACATGCCAAATATCAATAGCAGAAGCATCGATAGCAATACGACTACAAATAGAAGTGACAATCGAACGCTCGTTACCTCTAGTAAATCTGGCACGATCCGGACGGTAAGAATATCCCGAACCATAGTTCCGATATACAACTGTTGGATCTCTACCCATAAACGCATTCCA
>VSOH01000307.1:11135-47038 GCA_009774735.1 Clostridiales bacterium | reverse complement strand
AAAAGTTCCTTTACAGTTATTGACAATATATCAGCTTAAATATATTCTTAAAATTAGGAAATTATTAATGACGATTATTGTAGTTTATTTCTTAAAAAGAAATATATTATAGTAATAATTTGAAAAACGAGGAAAACTTATGCAGTCTGAAGTTCAATATGAACAAAATGATAGAGATGACAAAAGAGATATCTGCGATATTTTATACATACAAAAATTTTATTCTAATAAAGATATAGTTATGGTTTATGCCGAACAAATAGAACAGGAAGAATATGGGTATTGGGAAATTGGAAATATACAAATAAAACAACAAGTTATAAAAGAAAATTTTAGTGTTTTTGTTGATATAAATATATCAGACAAAATACTGTTTACAAATGGTCAAATAGCATTTTTAGCTGAAGTGATTGAATTATTTAATGACGGTTTCAGAATAAAAAAATGTATGCCCATACTTGAATTAGAAGATTTAAGCGAAGATTTGCAGGCAGAAATTGAATATGCTATCGGAAAGAACAAAGCCTTATCAGTAATATGTAATAAGGAAGAGGTCTATAATTTATTAAATGGGTTAGTATTGGTAGGTGATAAGTTACATATCAATATTCATACAGAAGCCGAATATTATTATTTTGATGATTTAACTGATTTATTATTAGGAATCAGAGAAATACTTGGTTTTGAAAACTCTTTGGATTCCTATATTAAAATAAAATTGTGTTCACCGGGATTTATTATTCTTACTATTACTGCCGGAATTGAATTTATAACAAATAATGCTGTCGGAATAGTTCTTCTTATGTGTATAATATTTGGTGGAGAGATAACAATAGGAGGCAATACCGTGAGCCCTCCATCTATTGCAAAAGGTATCTGTTATTTGGCCAACGCTAAACAGAACAGACAGGCAAACTCCGTTAAAAGAGAATATGAAGAAGAACAACTAAAAGGAAAAAAATTAGATAATATAAAGAAAGAAAACGATATCGCTATTCAGAAAAGAGATATTGAAAAAATAAATAAAAATATTGCAAAACTAAAGGACATTAGAGATAGGTTGAAAGAAAAATGTAAAAAAGCCAACATAATACCAGAGCGCCAGCAAACTGCCGCTTTCATAAGAAGGTACTATAAGTGGAGGGTATTAGACTGTTGCAACAGGAGGGATGATGGTAAAGCCTCTCTTCTCCAACCTTTTGATTGCGTTCTTATCGTACTGTGCCTGAAACTTCTGATACATTTCTTCAGGAATAGCCGAATAATCCGTATCAGCAGGATTGAAGGCTTCCTGCTTTGAAAACATGTGGAACAGGCAGGTCAGCATCATGCGTGCAATGGCGATGATCGCCCGTTTATGTCCACGGCGTTTTTTGATACGGTCATATTTGTATTTGAAGTAAGGGTTCTTTTTATCCTTAATTGCTGCGTTAGCACATTGGACCAACAGGGGTTTCAAGTAAACCCCAGCTTTTGAGATATGGACACTCTTCTTTTTCCCAGCACTTTCATTATTTTGAGGGGTAAGACCAGCCCAGGAGCATAACCGCTTTGAGGATTTGAATACCACCATATCCACTCCGATCTCAGAGATGATAAAGGAAGCAGATTTTTCTGTGATTCCCGGAATTGTGGTAGCCAGTTCGATAAATTTGTGGTAAGGTTTAGACAGGTCTGAAATCGCTTCTTCCAGAGTGTCAACACACTCGTTAATGTAGTCGAAGTGTTTTCTACAGACCTTCATCTTAAGTGATTGGTCACCACGCAGTTCATAACCGATAATAGACTTTACCACGTCATCCGCTTTATCCTTCGCCTTTTTAAGAAGCAGGGATTTGCAGTAGTCTGGGTCAAAAACGTCACAGGTGAGGATATAATCAACAATAGCGATTGCTGATTTCCCAAAAGTGTCTGTGAGTACGGAAGAAAGTGCGATGTTGGAAACGGTAAGGGCGTTCTGGAACCGGTTTTTTTCGCTGCTGCGGTGGCCAATCAGCTTCTGTCGGTATCGGAACAACTCCCTCAAAGCACGGATTTCCTTACAGGGGATATAACTGGAAGGAACGATGTCAAATTTAAAAAGGTCGGCAATCCAGGCAGAATCCTTATCATCTGTCTTTTGGCCTTTGATGGCCCGAACATATTTGGGATTGGCGACAACGACATGGCAGGAATCTTCCAGGATATTGAAAACAGGGATCCAGTATTTGCCGGTGGATTCCATGCAGACCTCAGAGCAGTTATGGTCAAGGAGCCATTTTTTAAGGGCTTTGAGGTCAGAGTTAAAAGTGGCAAACCTTCTTTTGATGTAAGAAGTAACGCCACGGTAGTCTGTAATGGCAATGGTGGCAACCACAAACTTTTTGTGGACATCCATGCCGCAGCAGACAAAGTGTTTGACAGATAACATAAAACAAACCTCCTTATGCAAAAGCAGGCATTGACTGGCTGTCCAGCAAAGAAAAACCCAAGGAATTGCTTTGACAATAATTAGGTTGCGGATTCGATGTCCACTCATTTGTGCTTGAAAAGACAGCCGACACATGTTAAAATGCGGACTTTATTCCGAAAAGCGGAGGAATCAATTCTACTTCCTCCTCCGTGTTCTGTAGTGTACCTGCATAAGAAGAGTATAGCATAGAAACAAAGTAAAAGAAGGCACAAAGCTTATTATTTCATGGCCTATTTGTGCCTAAGCGAAGCGAAAGGAATGTAAGTTAAAATGAAAATAAAAAAGGGAAAAGGAACAAAAGCTTATATTAAAGTACTAGATGAAGTTATTGGAGAATTGGAAAAAAATATATAACATACCCTGAAAAAATATCAGATTTTCACACAGGAGATTTTTATGAAATACAAATTATTTTTGAGTCATTCCAGCAAAGATGTCAAAATCGTAGAGGCATTTGTAAACTTTATGTATAAAATCGGTCTTACTGAAAAAGATATCGTTTGTACCTCTGTCGCATCCACCAAAATTCCGGTATCTGAAGATATATGAATATCTTAATTCATTACTTTCTGATGAGCAAATTTATGTTATTTTCTTTTTATCAGATAATTATTATTCAAGCCCTGTTTGTTTAAATGAAATGGGTGCTGCATGGTTGAAAAAATCAGACAGTCTCAGTTTACTTTTGCCAGGTTTCGATTTTAACGATATACAGGGCGTTGTCAATAAAAACAGAATCGGTATAAAACTGGGAACATGCGATGGCATGACAAAAGCATCATTTAATGATTTTAAAGTCTTTTTAGAAGACAAATTTGAAATAGAGATCCCATATACCCGATGGGAATTAGCCCGGGATGAATTTTTAAACACCTCTATAGAAAATGGCAGAAAATTTAATATGGCATTTTCCAGAAGTTATTGCATAGGTGATCTCGAAAATGACGGTTGTGTTATTGTAAAGAAGGAATCAAACCGTGATATGATAAAGGCAATTGTTGATTTTAATGAAACTGATAGCAAATTATCAAGTATTGTCATTTTTAACGGCAAGCGGGACTTTACCAGTTATTACATAAATAAGCGAAATTTATGCTTTGAGGCATTTGCAGATGGCGGCATTACCTGTGTTGATGTTGAAATAAAAATAAACGATATAGACATGTCTCACGAAATACTTCTCAATGACGATGAAAAAGCTTTTATGCTTCCGTTAGTTCAATTTTGTGATGAGCTTTCATTTTGGCGTAATGTATCAGAGATTAAATTTGTTCTGCACAAAAAGAAGGTACCGCAGAAAGGCACTATTGTTTTAAAAAATCTTCGTATAGAATAATACTTTTTCTAAGATTTATCTTTAGGCTGCCACGGCTTTCTGTGACAGCCTATAAATATAAGTGCGAACCGAACTATGAAACAAATGCGTCCAGTACGAAAGACAATATTCCCAACAGGAAAATAACTGATACTCAGATTATTTTCCTGCTTTATTGATGATTTGGAAATACTGGATACAGGCAGCCATCTTGTATTATACCTGATGAAGAAACACAATATCAGCATTCCTTTAAAAACACAGGGATGGATCGACAACAAGTCGACTTTCGTGGTAATCGGCAAAGATAATTCAAAATCCGTGTATTTTCTAAAAGGTAAGGGTTGTAAATGCCCTCAAAGCATTTATGAGTACTTGGGGTTATGAAAGCCGCTGTTGATGAAACGGTGCGCTAATCACCTGTTTTTAGAGGGTCGGTGGTAAGATATATTCCCGACTCTCTAACTTTTTAATGTATGGATATTGATTACTAATAGCATACTTCACAGATTTAGTTAAACCCTCACTAGCAAAGAAAAGTGCTCTATACGATACTTTTGTCAAAAACTTGTAAAGTGGTGTTAATTGTACATCAGGACAATAAATTGTACATTGACAGATATATATTGCTAAATAAATATACTATGCTTATTCTGATAGCATATCCTGAACTGTAAATGCAACCACGAAAACAATTAGCATAATAAAGGAGGAAAATTATGCAAAAAAAATTTTTATCTATTCTTTTATCAATTATTATGATGTTAGGATGTTCAACGCAAGTATTAGCGGCATCTGATCCCGCAGAAGGAAATATGGGTACCTTTGAAGAAGTAGATGAAGGTATATACGAATTTAGGGATGCAGATGGTACGCTCTTAGCCACTTTTGTGGAAGATAATTCAATCAAAATGCCGAGAGGCAGTTGGACTATTGATTGGACACTTGATTCTAATAGTAGTACCTATGGTACAAATCAATTCAATGTTTCAGCAGGGGATGTTTTTACTGTTGATATTAGCTTTTCAACAAAAGGTTTAACATACATTGGAGTGTATAATAGGTCAACTTCATCATATGTATGGGCAGAAAATACAGAAACGAACAGATTTAAAGGAACTGTTAAAATAGAAACTGGTAGCGCCCTTGTATCTTTTGCATTGAAAAATGCCTCGAGCAGCCAGATCACTTATACTGGCTCATACAACTTCTGATTTGAATTAAAAAGGAGACCTTATGAAAAATCATAAAAAAATAATAATCGTTTTATTACCTATACTAATGATTATTTTAATATTTGGCATTGGAAAAGCGACCCATGCTCAAAAACAGGCTTCACCTGATTATTCACAATCTGATATAAACAATAATGCCGCGGAATACTATAATGATGCCGAAAACTTAGGAATATCATTTCATTCAGATTTGGAATAATGGAATAAACGAGGTTTACATGTTTAGGATATAAAAAGCAAGGGCAGACTTTATATGTTTGTCCTTGCTCATTATTATTAAAACAAATCTGATTAGTGGAAAAGAGATAAGCCCAACTATGAAACAAATACAGATTTATTTCATAGCGTGTATTAATAGGTGCTGACGAAATTAATAGTAAAGTAATATCTTATATAGGGCATTCGTGGAAGGCTTCAGTTCTGTGTTTTGAGAAATTTATTCCTAATCTTTCAGATGAAGATACCATAAAAATAGATTTTGCTGGAATTCCTGGGGGATATTCATGGAGAATCCCTGGTAAAGATAGAATTGGTGTAGGTCTTGGCGATAGGATAGAGAAAATATATAAAAAAATGCGAGAGCAAAGTGTGTATAATAAGTTTTTGTATGTTCCGATATTCCAATGGATAAGTTTGAGACACATTAGGAAAAATCCTGAATTATATTAATAAGAGTCCTACTGATTATTATATTTAAACAGGGAAAAGAAATGACGCACAAGCAGAATGTATATAATTTATAAGAATGTTCATGATAAAGAATATCGAATATAAATCCACAATAAATGCGCGGGTATTCTATAATAAGCTGTTATCGAAAATAGCCCATGATTTTAGGAAACCAAATCGAAATCATGCCCTGTTTCCGGAAGATATAGGCAGAAAAAAACGTTACCACTGTTAACTAGGAGCCTGTTTATTTGCTGGAAATGCCTTGGAACGGAAGTGGCACTCTTATGAAATACAGACAATCGGAGTGTTATTGTGATACATTTTTACTGTGAAAAAATAAAAACAGACTCTGATTGCATTGACATGGTATATATCGTGGTATATACTATGGTATAGGGAGGTGTTTAAAGATGATGATGGCAAAAGTATTTGAAAATGGCAGAAGCCAGGCGGTAAGACTGCCAAAAGAGTATCGGTTTAGTGATGAGGAAGTAGCTATAAACAAAATCGGAGATGTTGTCATATTAATGCCAAAGGAAAATAAATGGTCTGGATTTTTAAATAGCTTAAATTTTTTTTCAGAGGATTTCATGAATGATGGGCGTGAAAAGTCTGTGGAGCAGGAGCGTGAGCCTCTATGAAGTATATGTTAGATACAAACATCTGTATTTATGCTATTAAGCATAAACCAGATACTGTGATCAGAAAATTTCTTTCGCATGATCCGGAAGAACTGTGCATTTCAGCAATTACGTATGCAGAATTGAGGCATGGTGTTGAGAAGAGCATGGCAGTAGAGAGAAATCGTATTGCAATGTCTCTGTTCCTCTCTCCGATCACAATTTTGCAATTTGACGAACAGGCTGCCGAAGAGTATGGGAGAATCAAGGCAGAGCTTGAAAAGAAAGGAACGCCAATTGGTCCGATGGACACATTGATAGCAAGCCACGCCAAGTCAAGAGGGCTTATTATCGTGACGAACAACACAAGAGAATTTAACCGTGTGGTTGGTTTAACAGTAGAAGATTGGACACAAGAGCAAAGATAACCTGTTTAAGCCTGAAAATTTTGTCTGGCATGAAAGTTAATTAAATATTTTATGCAATACAAAGAAAGAGTGGTCATGTGAAAATTTATGAAAGAAACAACAAGTACAAAATGCAAGATCTATCGGATTAATCCATCTTGCCCAAATTGCGGTGAAGAACATGCCCAGAAGGACATCTGCCATTATTTTAGAAGATATTTATTTATGGTCTATGCCTATTGATGGATACCGGATGAGGATAATTATTTTTTTAAAAGTAGAAAGGGAAGGAAGATAGAACTGTGATTAATATTCCTGCATTCAACTATGAAACCAATGGCAGGAAGGCAGACAATATTATCGCAATTCCCATTTATTGAATTTGAAAGTTATATTTTTAACTTAATACAGTCCGTATGCAGAATACCACTCCGGAAAGGGTGGTTTTTTTCTGCAGAAATTTATAAAAGAAAGGTGGCGGAATTATGATTGAAATAAGCAAAGAAGAATGGAATTTAGTTGAAAACGCCTATAAAGGAGAATGGCAAGATTATTACAATGAACATCCTGAATGGGTTGGAAGAAAAGTTGTTATGAGTGGAATTATCTCTAAAGATCCACGCGAACTTGGAAAACTTTTAATTGAGGGCGTACATTTTATTATAGTATAATTAAGCCCATTTAAAGCCTTAAATCAGCGCATACGGAAATACCATATATTTTCATAGAGGTAAGGGATGCAAATGCCCTCAAAGTATTTATAAATATCCATGATTATTAAAGGAAGCTGTTAATACGGCTGCTTAAATATTTCTGCCAAGGAGAGTCCGGTATCTGCCGGATTTTCCTGGTAAATTTCTCAGAAAACATCAAATATTAGAGTGTTAGGTTCAATATTAGTAGTGAAATAAATAAATATTTGTGCTAATATATAAGTGTTAAGTTCTTTACAATATTATTCCAAACGGCATGAATGCTCATTTTAGTTGAGATACCTTACGAGGAGGTCAAGTTATGGTAAATAACACAGACAATTTTCGGTTTATGGATTTTATATACTTAAATACAAATTTCCTTGAATCATTTACAGCTCAAAAATATAAGGGCTTTCCAAAAGAGTTGCAGGCAACGCATACACTTGAAAATTCAAATGAAAATATTGGTGAAAAGGCAAACAGTGAAGTTAATTTGAGTGGAAAAGTTGGTGGCGGATTACTTGGTGCGGAGGGAGCTATTACAGATGTGATAGAGGGGAGCCAAAACAACCAAAATAATACCGAAACGGCTCAAAATGTAATAGTAAAAGTACAAAGAGATAATATGTATAGTAAGTTTTATGAATATATAGATCAAAAAGGACTATTAACAGATGCCTCAAACCCAACATTAAAAAAATATATTTCTCTGAGTGATACGTTTTATTATGTTGATTTTGAAAGGATACAAAAATTATGTGATGAAAATTATCGAAAAATTTATTCCCAATACGACAGCGAATCGGATAGATTTTCAAGCGAAAAATTTAGCGAGATAAGAACTAAGATAACGCTTTTGCAAGAATTTATTCCATATGATGCGCTATTATGTAATAATAAATATATTGTCCTAATTGATAAAGATTGGCTTAAAATTCAAAAAGAACACTTAGGATATGTTTTGGGCGGAGAGATTACTGTAGTAGGAAAAATTAGCAAATGTATAGAGGCAAGTGACACAATGCCCACTATAATTGAAATATTAAATAAAATCCAAGAATTTACGATAAAAATGCTTAAGGATATAGGATTCGATGTTGCGGATAGAGTGTATATGATTTCACCAATTGCTATATATCATTAAACTGATCTTTGAAATTACTGATTCGGTTACGGATCTCTTTTGTATGCGCTTGAAATGCCTCATCCTTTTGCTGATTATTTTTCTTTACTTGTTTTACTTCTTCAATGCGTGATAATACCAGGTTCTTTAGGTTTATAGCATTATTACTTTTTTGCATATTGATATCTCCTTGCTTATATATCTTTAATTTATGCGCGTCAGGAATCCTTGTGCTTGTTTACAGGTGATTTACAATTATTATTTCACTTTTTATGTCAAAATATGCAGCAAAGAGTGCAAAGGCGTATATCGAACTATAAAATTGTAGTTTGTGGAAGCTTTGGGCATGCGAAACATCATATCCTTAATTAAAACTTTTAAACGGGAAAATAACTGATACTCAGATTATTTTCCTGCTTTATCGATGATTCGAAAAGTATTAAAAAAGAAATATAAATAAATCAAACTTTAATGTTCGCTTTTTTGCAGTGTTCATCGTAATCTGATATAATATCTTTGTTAGAATTCATTTGGAGGATAAAAGACTATGTTAGGTAGAAATACTACATACCATGAGCAGCAAGAGATAAATTATGTATTGCAACTCAGGCAGATCCTAAAAGAACTGCCCCCATATGCAAAGGACTATTTTCGTGCCATAGAACAAAAAACTAGTGCAAAAACCCGGATAGCGTATGCGTATGATCTGCAAACATTTTTGCGTTTTTTAATAGAAAAGAACCCAATACTGTCTAATAAAAATATTCAAGAGATAACTTTAGAAGATATTGAACAGATATCCAGTAGCGATATTGAGGAATATCAGGAATATTTGAAATACTATGAGTCTGAAAACAACAAACAGAAAACTTTTACCAGCAATGCTGCCAGCAGTATTGCAAGGAAAATGTCTTCCTTACGTAGCTTTTTAGATTATTATTATAAAAAGGAACAATTGACAAAGAACGTTGCAATGCAGGTAGATATGCCGAAACTGCATGAAAAGGCAATTATCCACCTTGAGCCAGATGAAGTTGCCATTATGCTTGATAATATTGAAAATTATGAGAAGCAACTCACAGGGAAAAAGAAAGTTTTTTTTCTGAAAACAAAAATCAGGGACATTGCAATTATTACTTTGTTTCTTGGCACTGGTATTCGCGTGTCGGAATGCGTAGGACTTGATATTACGGATGTAAATTTCCGCGAAAACAGTATACGTATTGTTCGAAAGGGAGGTAACGAGGCTATACTTTACTTTGGATCTGAAGTAGAGAAAGCACTGTTGGATTATATTAATGGTCCACGTGCTTTAATTGTACCCAAAGTTCTTTCAGGAGAAGAAAATGCTTTATTTTTTTCCTTACAGAAGAAGCGCATTAGCGTTCACGCAGTCGAGAATCTTGTTGAAAAGTATACAAAAGAGTTTATTCCACAAAAGAAGATTACACCACATAAGCTCCGCTCCACTTTTGGAACTAGCCTGTATCAGGAAACGGAGGATATATATTTAGTGGCTGATGTCTTAGGACATTCAGATGTTGGAACAACAAAGAAACATTATGCTGCCATTAAGGATCAGAATCGCAGGAAAGCTGCTTCGGTAATTAAACTACGTGAAAGCTAGAATTTGTATTGAGATATGGTTTTGTACAAATTATTAGAAAAAAATGATCGGAGAAAATGCGTCTATGTATGTAATGAAAATATGTTTGGATAAAAAAAATGAGGATCTTTTAGAAAAAATAAAATGTGAGTTGCAAAGTGATTGTCGTGCAAAAATACTAAATACTGATGATTCCCCTAATTCCATTGATTCGCTTGTTACAATTGCGGCTGCTTCAAAGGTAATCGTTAAGGTCATTGCCAATATTATTTACGACTATATAAAATATAATCATGACGAAGTTGTTACATTTATAAATAGTAAGGGTAAAAGATCTTTTACGGGATATTCACATAATGAAATAAAAGATCTGGAAAATTATATTATGGAAGATTTGAAAGAAATAAGACTTGTGTAATGATTATTTGCTTCAACTATGAAATAAATATGGATTTATTTCATAGTTGATTGCTTAAATAAAAGGCACCTAGATATCAATCTTCTAGGTGCCGCTTTATGTCTAAGACTCTAAAAAAGCAAGAAGTTACAATTCTTTTTTGTATCTATAGTCTTCACACAATTTTCGGAAACATGAATTTTGGGAATACAGCGTATCATAATTACCAACACCAACAACCTTGCCGTTTTGCATACAAATTATTTCATCATATCGCTGCAGAATTTCCTTATCGAGATTATGCGTAACATGAATAACCATTTGGTTACTATTAATAAGTACATCCTCTATTTGTTTTGCGTTAGCTGCATCCAATCCGGATGTAGGCTCATCTGCCAATATTATCTTAGACTGCTTGTATAGAGCACGTGCCATTGCCAAGCGCTTCTTTTCTCCTCCTGATATGTTATCTCCATTTTCATCAATCATATATTCAAGATTATTTTCCTTTGCAGCTATAAAATCCTGCAACCCTACAATGTTAAACAAATTCCAAATATCAATTTCCGGATTGTTTTTTTCAAAGCATACATTGTACTTAATCGTATCATTAAATAAAAATATATCCTGCTCTACAACAGTTATTATTTTACGCCATTCAAAGAAAGAGATATCTTTCAAATTTTTATCCTGATTTATCATTATGCTTCCCTGAATGTCTTTATATAATCCCAAAATTAATTTTATTAATGTTGTCTTGCCACTTCCACTGCTCCCAACAACCACATATTTTCTATTATTTTGAAAATCTATATTTATATCTTCAAGAATAGACTCTTTTGTATCACCTAATTCAAAACAGACATGATCAAATTTTATGCTTCTAAATGAATCTAATACTAGACTTCTTTCGTCCATTTCTTCCGTTCCATTCATATATGTTTCAATATTATTGATGGCCGGCTTGACAGATTTCATTCCTATTATGATACTAGGAATCTGCATCAGAGGATACATGACAAAATTCATAATCTGCATAACCGCTAATACTGTGCCAATAGTAAAATAACCCTTATACGATAAATATCCAGCAAAAACCACATTGCATGCAAGAACCAAGAAACTCATAGAACTGCTCAAACATTCTATAAATGATTGGTAGCTTAGTTGGCTGCGATGTTTTTTTTCAAGGTTCATGTTTGAATCCTGAACCTTTTTTTTAATACTCTTTTCCAGTTCAAACATTTTAATAGTAGTTAAGCCGCTTATCAGTTCCTTGACATTATGCACATATTCTTTATTAGCGTTAAGATATTGTGCATTTACTGTCTGCGCACGTATTACAAAAACCTGTGGTAACAGAATACTAATTATACCGCTGAATAATACAACAAAAGTTAAAAGTATATTCGTATAGAATAAGTATAATGTAGCTACAAAAAAAAGAATGATTTGATTTATAAGTACAAAAAAATTAGTGTAATAATTTTCAAAAACCTGAGATACATCCTTTTCCATTACAGCTAACTTCTCTGTCAATTCATGATTGCTTATATTCCTTTCATTCAAAAAAGATTCTATCAAGCAATTTTTAATATGAGCAATTGCATCCGTAGAAATTCTGAAAAGGTTTTTCTTATACAAAAAACCGAATAAATAGTTAAGCGCTACATAAAAGATTACAATTACAATAATTCTAGTAAAACCTACATCGAGATTTCCAACCGCAGTATCAACTATTAATTGAAGCATTATCCCTTGAAAAATTGATAATAATGCAACAATTATCCCAAGTAAAATAATATAGCTACTAAATAACCATTTCTTTTTAAAGTATGTTAGCATATTTCCTCCTTATTGTGTAAAAACAAAAAGATCAAGACGCCAATAAAAGCCATAATTTTATTTCAAACCATTTTCCTTCCTCTGAATAACAACGAAGCTTTCCGTCCATACTTTTAATCAGATATTCAGATATATATATCCCTAATCCTGATCCTTCCTTTTCCTTTGCATTTTGCCCTCTAAAATATTTTTGTGCTAAAAAGACTTCTTCTTCCTTTTTCACTCCTGCTCCAAAATCCTTGATGCTGATACATAAATATTCACCCTCAAAATACGACATGACTTCAATTTCTGTATCAGCATACTTGTAACTGTTGGAAATAATGTTATCCATAATTTGATGAATCCTTACTTTGTCAATCATGACAAGGCATTCTAAAATGGTAAAATCCTTTATCTTTCTTTTGAAATCTGCTTGATGGAGAGCTTTTTCTATTACATAACTTTCCGTTGCTACTGGATTAACCTCCAATCTGTCTAAATCGTTTAACATACTGGTATGCAGATTTGCAATCATTCCGCTGATCTGATTTGTTTTCTCTACGATTATCTGAAACTCCTGCCGCAATTCATCCGAGTCAGTTGTCAGGCATTGATACTCAGCTACAGCCTGAATCGAAGCCACCGGATTTTTGATATCATGACTAATCGAAGCTATCATTTCTCTTCTCAATTTATCAGCTTCTTGTTCCCTTTTTTTTGCATAAATTAATTCTTCTCTCATAATATCAAAGCTTTCCGAAAAAGGTCCAAAATAGCTGCTAGCTATTCTATTAACAGGAATATCTAAATTTCCATTTGCAATCTGTTGAGCAAACATATTCATTTTTTGAATTGACGAAAAAACATGCTTCTTTAAATAGAAAACTAACAACAAATCTTTCAACAGAAATATAGCCAAGAATAATAATGCCCATATTCCGATTCTATTTCTTAACTCATCATCCTCATGGTTGATAAATATTATTTTTCCGCAAATTTCCCCTTCTTTTATAATATCCACGCTATAATCTTTATGAATATAATTATACATATAATCTGTTTTTAAATTTTGCCCAGAAGCTCCTATTTCCTTACCATTAGCATCAAGTACAATATATTCAATTTCATATTCCTGCAAATTACTTATTGCATTATTTATGTCCGGCCAATAATTCTTTATTGTGAATATGACATCATTGGCTATCGTATTTTTTATTTTATTTGATGTATCAGTAGAAAAAATAGATATCAGTGATACACAAGCAATCAGATATAAACTGACAGTAATAATTATAAACTGCTTCACTTATCTCTCCTCTAATAAACCGAATAGCTTATCACTTCTATATACTAATTTTTATCAGAAGTATTCTTTAGCTTAAACATATAGCCCTTTCCATACTCTGTAATAATATAAACAGGATTTGAAGGATTCTCTTCTATTTTTTCCCTGATTTTCCGGATATGAACATTCAGGGTTCCTTCGCCTACAAACGCTTCCTGCCATACCTCTTTAAAAAGTTCTTCCTTTTCAATCAGACGATTTTTATTATTAATTAGATAAAATAATAATTTCTTTTCCATTCTTTTCAACAAAACTGGCTGCCCTTTTTTCATAATCGTTTCTTCTTCTGTGTTTACCTGGCATTCTCCGAAGAAGATGTTTTTTGTATCATCTTCAGATGAATACCTCCTCAATACCGCTTTTACTTTCGCCAAAAGTATCGGAAGAGAATATGGCTTGCATATAAAATCATCACCACCCACATTTAGTCCAAGTAAGATACTTTCTTCTTCTGTTTGACAACTAATAAATATAATCGGTACCTGTGATTCTTCGCGCATCTGCTTACATAGATTATACCCGCACCCATCTCCCAAATTGACATCTAACAAGATCAAATGCGCCGTATTCTCATTCAAAAATTCATAATACTCCTTTATACTGAATACCACTGCTGTATTGATGCCTGAAAGGTTAAAATATTTACAGGTATTTTCTGCCAGTGGCACTTCGTCCTCAATGATTAAACAATCATATACCAAAATATCAGCTCCTTTCTGTAAACAGATGAATCACATTATCCCACTTTAATTAGATTACAAGGAACTATTTTTCTAACTTTCCATGCTGCAAGATATGCTGTCAGGCTGCCAATTACTTCTATACATATGAAAAGCAAAACAATCCAAACTATGGGGAAAGAAAATTCAACTTTATAAACTCCCATTCCACGGAATAACCCTCCTATTACTGCATTTGAGCAAAAATACAGGAAAATACTTCCCAATACACTTCCGCCTGCAATATAAAGCATAAACGTCATTACGGCTTGCGATATGATTTGTTTCGTGGAATATCCAAGTGCTTTCATTATCCCAAAATTCGTCTTTTGTGTCAATAAAATAGAGTTTGTTACAAAGAACCCCATTATTATTATTAGAAGAATTATAATGATAATAATAAAAAACACTACACTGGCCACACTGTTTATAATGGGCGAAAGTTGCGAATAAAAAATATTATCAAATTCTCCCGCATAAGACAAACGTTCCGAATAAGTATTCATTATCTCAGCACAGTAATTTTCTGCATTAACACCTTCATTTAGATAAACATGTATTGACTGCCATTCTGCCACAGGATCTATTTGAAGCAAACCCTGCATTGTAAGGTATATATCCATTCCACCAGTATAAGTTCCTTGCGTCAAACCAACGATCAAAAAAACTTCTTCCTTTGAATTCTCTTGAAATACCTGGGATACTTCTATGGTATCACCGATTTCTTTTTCCAGTGCCCTTGCCAGATTTCCAGAGATTGCAACTTCATTTTCATGTATAGGATAACGCCCCTCATACAAAGAAGGGTTTTTCAAAAGCTCATAATCACTATATACGCATAATGATGCATATATATCTTCTCCACATAAAAGCTTTGAACTTCCCGGTTCAATCGCAAGCATAATGTTATCAGCATCTGTTTTTCTCAATTCTTCTGCTATTTCTTCTATTTTTTCTGGTTGGCTTACCTGTATATTTACAGAATAGACTTCAGCTCCCGTAATTTGCAATAGACCATTTTTGTCATTTACCAGCCTTGCAAATAAAATGATAGCAAATCCTGCAACACTCATAATGACGGCTACAATAACACTTATCATGATGCTTTTTACTCTTTCATGATCCATCATCTTTAAAGTAATTGATAAATTGATAGGAAAAGGCATTCTTTCTATTGTAGTCCTACTTTTTTTACAACCTGAAATATGAGTTCTTTCCTGAAAAGCTTCTACTGGCCTCAGACATAAGATTCCCTTTGACAGAAACAGTGTTACAATACCTATCAACAGTAGAATAATCAAAATATTTTTTGCCGAAGTCAGTCCTAAATATACATTACTCCATATAAATCCTATATCTGTTGCTATATTACTTATGAGTGCCGGCATTATAAATTGTGAAATTACTACGCCAGTAATGGATCCGAGCAATCCCAGCAGCAAGAATTGTAATGCGTATGTCATTACTATCATCTCTCCACCATAACCAATTGCCTTTAATGTTCCAAGTTCCTTTATATCGTGGTCTAATGTGTTACGCATATGAAAGCCAATCACCACGAAACACACCGCAACACCTAATAGCGAAGCTATGTTTATGATAATAACATAAATATTGATATTATTACTCCGGCTGCTTGCAGCATATTCAATATCTGAACTACTATAAAATGCCACTTCATTCGCTTTTGATGCGACAAACTCAGCAAACCTGTTTGTTAATTCTCCCGCGTTACCATTTGTTTTCATCAAAACAATTGCAGCATCAGAAGCTGGACCTGCTTTCTCCGCCATGCCATAAAACTGTTCTTGAGGCAAATCAAAAGCAATGTTAGACCTGCTACCAAAAAGCACATCTTCTGTAAATCCTGCAATAATAAAGGACTCCTTAAATTCTTCTGATGATACAAAAAGAGTATCCCCAAGTTGAAAGTCAAAAAATGTCTTACAAACATAAGGAACGTAGATACCGTTTTCCGGCATTTGATTCAGCTGGCTAATTATTCTCAATGAAGAAAGCGCTTCTTCTCTATCTGCATTACGAAAAGTCCAGCTACCATTAATTGCCTGATTATCGCCATTTCTGATATCGGCATTTCTTAACAGTATTGCATCTGATATCTCTATACTTGAAATATCTTCGTCTTCCTGCTGGAATTCGTTTATATCGTACTGGTATTTTTCACAAAATTCAAACGGAAGAACTGCTGCAAAATCAGCACTGTTCGTTTCTATTATCTTTTCCTGATACAGCCGCTTGAACCCTTCTGTCATTTGGCATCCCGTATGTGTCAATAATATTGTAATCGTACTTAACAGGAAAAATGCAAAAGATGTTCTCATACTCTTTTTAATATTTGATTTCATTAACAGTACTATATTTCTCACCATATTCTTACCATCCCATTTCTTCAAGAAAATGAATAAGTCTTTCCTTTCTTTCTTCTGATTCGCCCATATAAGTTCCTAACATGCATTCTCCGCTAATTCTTCCATCTTTAAGATAAAGAATACGACTTCCTCTGAGAGCTGACTTTAAATCATGAGTTACCATGATGATTGTCTGTCCTTTGCTATTAAATTTTGTCAAAAGATCCAATACTGCTTTTCCGGATGTTGAATCAAGTGCCCCTGTAGGTTCATCAGCAAACACTACTTCAGGATTGTTAATCAACGCTCTTACAATTCCAGCTCGCCCCATCTGCCCGCCTGATATCTGAGAAGGATATTTTCCCCATTCCTTATCAGTTAGACCAACTTCTTCAAATAATTTTTTTCCTCTTTCAATTATTTTTTGTTTGTTTTTTTCTGCAAGCAAACCACTTATCAATACATTATCCATTAGATTCATGCTATCAATAAGATGGATCTGTTGAAAGACATAACCACAATTAATTTTCCGAAAATGCGCTAACTGCTTTTCAGAATATTTCGTGAAATTTGTGCCTTTAAAATATATCTCTCCCATACTAACCTTATCCATACCTGAAAGAAGATGAAGAAGTGTAGATTTTCCCGATCCAGATGGCCCCATAAAAACAGTAAAATCCATGCTGTAAATTTGAATATCCATATTTTTGATAATATGTTGCTGCAGTTCCCCAGTTGTATAGCTTTTACACAATTTTTTTGTATTGATTACGATTTCCTTTGATTTTTCCATCATATAAACTCCCTATATTTTACAAATAATTACATGTAAAAAGAAATCACATACGCCTGCAATATCTTTTCAAAAGCAGTCTCGAAAAGTTTTTTGTTGCACTCCTTAGACCACTTACATCCACCAAAGCAAATCGGAGCATATTCACAAGATTTAATGCAGGCTGGGTCATCATTTAAAAACTGATACCATTTTTCATCCCTGATAACAATATCTTCATTTGCCAAGATTGCAGAAGATTCCTGGTATAGGACACCTGGACATGCATAAACATTCAGCTTTTCATCTATTGTAAAGCCGTTCTGAATCTTTCCAACGCATAACCCGCTATCAAAATCCTTATAAGTCTTTAACCCTTTTCTTGCAGCGTACACATATAGTTCTCCCAATGCTTCCAATGACAGGCTTTCTTCGTTTGAATGGCTACAACCTAAGACTTCATTCTGTGTGGAGAAAATTGGTGCAAATTTTGTTGCTGTAATATATTTATTTATCCCATTATCACATAAAAAGTCCACAAACTGATACACGGACTCTAAGGTTTTTTGCTCCAAATTGATTCTTAATGTCAGTTCCTGTACATTATGCTGACTAAGCAATTTGATATTTTCCAAAATAGCATCAAAACTACCCCGCCCATTTTTATACGGTTTCATTTTGTCGTGCGTTTCTCTCATTCCATCCATTGTTACTTGAATGGAATCTATATTTTTGCAATAGAAATCAACATTTTCCTTATTAAATAAGGTTCCGTTGGTAATTAACACCAAAATAACCCTTGTGTCCAAAGTTCTTAACTCTTTTATATATTCCTCTAATACAGAACTCTTTAACATAGGTTCTCCGCCAAACAAAAATATTGTTAAAGAATCAAGCTGCTTATCTTTTACAACCTTTTGTAGATAACAGAAAATCTCTGACCACTTATCTGGCATCAGGAACTGATTGCATTCATTTAATTCCTTTCTTGCATCCTGATAACAGTATACACAATTTAAGTTGCAGGATGGTGTTAATGAAAGAAAAATACTGAGCCTTTTGGAATCGTATCTAACATTGTTCATGTTATTAATCATTCTGCCTAGCTCGAAGTTATGCGATTCCGTAATTATACCGTTATTATATAACACTTCTATGAAATCTTCTTTAATTTCTTTTGTTTCTCCTTTCAGAAAAGATTCCATTTCCTGATCTATTTCCATCAGTGCTTTGGATGACATGTTATAAACAAAGCTCCTGCCATCAACGTTAAATATTTTATTATACTTTGATACTACCATATCTTTCCTCTCCTTAGTTAATATTCTAGAAAAAGCTTAATTGAAATTTAGCTGTTGGCACTTCCTACAAAATGCCAACAGCTATTTCTTTTAGCGCCTCTATGCCGCATTCCCTTATCTTACTTTGAAAACGCAGTTGTTGAATACGCAGAAGTTAGGCTCGCCAAAAGACAAAACGCCTTTTTCTAATACTCTGATCATACCTGTTTCCTCCTTCTTATGTATTTTTAATAATCATAGATAATAAATCTACAATTTATTAAATCAACTCCTATGCCAATGCTTAATTTGCATTGAACTCAAAATTTATCAGTCCAGCGACACATTCTAAATCAAACATGCTGCCTGTGTTATTGGCAATCTTTTTCTTGCTCATTATGCCATACGTTGTATTTCCAACCTTGACTTTGCCTAAAGTTGTATCAATTAAATAGTCATGATCGCTCACATTCCCGGTCAACTTGACATTTACAGTTCCGGCATTACATAGAACATCTACATCACCTGTAATCTTACCCTCTGCATTAATAGTTCCCATGCCCATGACAACGCTAACATCATCTGCTTCAAAATCTGTTATATTAATTGTTCCAACCGCTGCATCTATCCGCAATCTTTCGCAGACCACATTTGATGCATAGACATCTGCATTTCCATTCACCAGAATAAAATTTTCAAATTTCATATCTGATGGGATATAAAGATATACTTTATTGTCTCCCTTATTTGCTGAATGTCCACTCTTTTGAGAACCTTCTACATAAATCACGTTATCTTTTACATAGCACTCATATTCATAACCGTTACTATTCTGACCTTTCTCCACTTTAAAGCCGATATCCTCTTTCTCCCAAACCTCTACATAGAGATCTCCGCCTCCAAAAACGATATCTGCAGACTGCACCGCATCTTTAATCTCTGTCATCCCTTCATATGTCGCGTTTGCCGCCATAACATCAGCCTCCGGTAACATTGTTAATCCTATGATAGCCATCATCATTAAAACTCCTAATAATTTCTTCATTATTTTCTCCTTTCAATTTGAATTGTTGTTTTTCATGTTCAAATAATAACATTTGAATCCTTAACTGTCTTTAAATGAACCTTAACAATTCTTAATCATTATTTTGATAATATCTATAGAATAAAATTTTACATTAGAAATTAATTTTCTTCCTAAAAAGAAAAGACAGTGCATACATTCTTGTACACACTGTCCAAGCCACATTTTCGTTTTTATTATAGTTTCTCTCCATTCTTATCCTTTGTGTATTATCTTATTCGGATAAGCATGTATTAGTCACTGCTCTTTATGCCCCATCAGTTCTCCCGTAATTTAATAGACAAAGCTGCCTTTCTCCGGTTCTGGTCTTTAATCGCCGCATAGTGCTTCTTCGTTGTTCCTACATCAGAATGTCCCAAAACATCCGCCACCAAATAAATGTCCCCTGTTTCCTGATACAAGTTTGTACCAAAAGTAGAACGGAGCTTATGAGGAGTAATCTTCTTTTGCGGAACGAATTCTTTAGCATACTTTTCAACGAGATTTTCTTCCGCATGAACGCTGATCCGTTTCTTTTGTAAAGAGAAAAATAAAGCATTTTCATCTCCTGAAACGGCCTGCATAGCGACCATAACCCGCGCCCCCTCAATATAATCCAAAAGGGCTTTTTCTACCTCTGCTCCAAAATACAGTATGGACTCATTTCCGCCCTTACGGATGATGCGAATACTATTTTCGCGGAAATTAATGTCGGTAATATCAAGCCCTACGCATTCCGACACCCTGATTCCTGTGCCGAATTAATGCCCCCGCCGCAAGCAGTGGAGTATCCTATCCTAGCATCTTTTCCCAGAATAAAAAAGATGATTTAGCAACCCTTTCGCTCTATATTATAAATCCAATAGATATGCGCACAAAAAATCCGCTTATCACTTCCACAATCGTCCACTTACCCCTACGGTTAAATTTTCCTTCAGTAAGTAATCTACTTAAAAATACGACTGTATATGATTCCCTGATTCATCAGTTAAATTATTAATCACGTTCACCAGCATATCAAACTGACATAATTCATTCCTTATATCATTATTTCCCCTAAGTCTATCTATTTCCTCCGTCAAAGTTCTTCCTTGCATATTTTTCCTGATTATTGTATTTACGCCTTTTACCTGGCTTTCAAATGGTATCCTATCTCTAAAGTTGTATACTCTTTCCTGTATCTCAAAAATTGGTGTACCACCTTTTGCATCAATAATGATAATTACCCACATACAAGCATGATATAATTGCTGGGCTATTGGATTCCATGCACGATTTCTTCTTCCTCTGCCTCCCTCACCTCTTTGCAGATCGCCATTACCATGACCTTCTGCTACTTCCCCTTCTTGTGGATCACCACCAGCGTAACCGAATCCTCCGTGTAAAGGGTTGAATATAGGCAAGCCCCTATGATTCAACAGCTTAAGAAAGTCCCTGGCAGCTCCCATACCACACAAAATAATCTCCGAATTTCCGTTTTTCCTGTGTACTGCCTCAAAAATATAGTAATCATTTTTAATTATTCCACCAGCATCACTTTCCTTTATTTGTCCCGCCAATAATTTAATATGCACTTTTGGTACTACATCGTAATCTTCAACAATCTGCTTTCTTCTGTCTTCACTTCTACAATCCATAAAATGTATTCTCCCTTCCAATAGTTTCTTTTGCAACTCAGTATCTCTTTATACTAAATCATACTATACATAATTAAACAATATCTTCAAAATGGCAGAAATAAAATCCATTTCGATGCTGTTAATCTCCGCATTAGAAAAGCATTAAATCAATTTTCATCATTTGCCCCCACAAGTACAATGTTTTCAGGAATTAACCGGCTTACTCCCGTTTGTCTATTATTTTAACTAATACCTTCCCTACAATCGCAAGTATAAGCATTATAATAAAATATCGAGAATCCTTTCTTTCCCCAAATATCATAAAAAGTACTGTGACTGCTGCAACTACAATTGCATATATTATTAGAAAATTTCTTTTCATTCTAAACCTCATTTTTAAAGCTTTAAAACATATATATTGGGGACATTCCTTTTCCGCCGGGCGGAAATTCTAAAGCCCCATTCTACTCACTTATCCGCCTTGCAATGTAGGTGGTCTGCAAACAGATCACTTCCCACTCCTGTTGCTCTCCATTAATATTAACAGAATAGTGAACCCCCCTTGTATTATCTTCTTGTTCTATTCTTTCAACATTGCTAAAAAAAGCCTCATGTACCCCCTCATGAAAAAACAGATTACTACGAATAGCTCCCTGTGGAGTTCCTAATATAAGCATCACTAATATACCAAAGATGATCGCAACAGCATAAAGCAGATTAACATATTGTTTTCTGTACAAATACCGCTTGCATTCTTTGCATTCAGCACATGGCTTATATCCAAAGTAATCATCATAAAAAGGGACTCCTGTACTTAAATAAAAGCCCTTACAAAACATCAGTTTTTTATGCGCCGTTTCTCCGACATATTTCTCCAACTCACACATACTTTTTGTTTTCTGTCTCTTTTCCATTGCAATATCACTTCCTTATCAGCAGTTATACAAACATTTTATAACATATTTCACTTTTTTTATCTGGATTTCACGCCAATTTTCATTACATTACAAAAACTCCCTTTCGCATCATTTCAAATTGATTCAAAAGAGAGCTTTCAGTAAAATTTCTATTGGATCATCCGACTTACTTTTTAATCCTCTTCAGTCCCGCCGGCTGCTTGGGCTGGTGGTAAATATACATACATCTGCTATCTGCGGCTGCCTGTGCCGACTTCCCTGCTACATTTTTCATCAATTTTGCTAATACGTTTTTGCTGGTCACTTTCATCTGTGAAATACCTCCTTATCAATATATTTAACATAGTAAAATTATTTTTTACTACATTTCAGTATATATCTTCTACCATTTTCTCTTTGTTGCTCGTAATAAATACGAGTATCCGCGTCATTTTTCCCCTCTCCGCCGTACATCACCACCGATACCCTGAACACGCCGTCCTGTTCGTCCGTATCCACCTGCCCACAGTAAGCTTCCACTGCCTGTTCCACAGAAGAAAGACCTAATCCATGACTCCTGCAGTCTTTCTTTGTCGTGATGTATTTCCCCGCACGGTTCTTCCGCCGCTCTCCGCGGTAAGGGTTCGTGACTGCTATCATAAGAACTTCCTTTTCATACGAGGCGTCCAACGTGACATAACGCTTTCCGACCTCAACTTCTCGACATGCCTCCAGCGCATTATCCAATAAGTTCCCGAACACTATGGTAAGATGCCCGCCCAAAAAGGGTAGCTCGGCAGGCAGGAACACGTTGGCATCAAAAGCGATGCCCTCCGCCCGGGCTATGCCACATTTATGATTCACAAGGCTGTCCACGATGGCGTTGCCGGTCCGGGAAACATCCTCTGCCCGGCATTCCGGAGTTTCCTGAAGCATCTCGCGCACATATTTCTCTGCCTGTTTTGCATTATTCCCCTGCAGCATCCCCAGCAGACTCGACATATGGTGCTTCATATCGTGCCTCAGCCGCCTCATCTCCGTGTCGTATGCCTCTCGCTCTTGTGCATGTCTGTTTAAAAGGTCAAGCTCTTGTTCATAAAGCAGATTTTTCTCCTGAGCCTCCGCATCATCCATCATGCGGTCATAGACCTCGAATATCATGTAAATCAACAGGAGAAGCAGGAGGCCCGAAATGATGGCAAACGAGGTGTATTCCTCATGCTGCGCCGTTATCAAGAAAATGTTGTGCATCAGGTAGGCGCTGCCAGCAGGGACAGTGAGAACTGCAACTACATACCGGAACGGGATGTCGCGCTGCTCCGTCCGTCTCACATAATGCCCCGCAGTAACAGCAAGCAGGTACATGAGCATCAGCGATATGATAGTTCCCGCCGTCTGCAGCTCCCACCCGTCCACTCCGGCCAGTCTTAGTATGATGTCGGTAGAAACCTCCACAAGCATCCACACAGCGCACACCAACACTGAAAAGATACAGCGCCTTTTTACGCCTGCGTCGTAGGATATGGAACTAATTATGAGTACAAGGGCCATATTTAGAAAAAACATTATTGGTGGGGATATGACCACACCCAGAATGGGAGCTGCCTGTAGGATATAGTAAACAGTCCATACCACAAAACGCAGATGGTTCCCCGACGGGCGAGAGAAGAATGCCTTCATTAATTTGTGCATGATAAGTATATAAAAACATGAAGTCAGTAGGCTACCGGCGTAGGTGAATACAGGGTTCATACGCCCACCGCCTTCCCGCCTGCCATGCTGCAGAGGCGCGAGCGAACTTCCTTCTCCCTGTCTTCGCTGATCTTTAGGTCAATCCGATTCCCGTTCCCGAAGATCACCGTCACCACGGAAAAGTTCATCTTCTCTATGTAACTGTAGTTCACAAGGAACGACTGGTGTATCCGCAGAAACTCCTGACGCCCTTCTGAAAGCTCTTTTTCGACAGCGTTGAGTCTGCCATAGAAACGCTCTGCCGAGCCGTCCGCCATGAATATATGTACTACCCGGTTACGGCTCTCGAAATACACAACGTCCCTGACCGCGACTTTCCGGACCTCCTTGTTGAAGGCGCGACGGTAGTAGGCTTCTGTCTCTCCTATACGGGCGCAGGTTTCGAGGAAATATTTCCATAGCTTTGCCCCATCCACGGGCTTTGAAAGAAACCAGAAAGGCTCCACCTCAAAAAGCTCCTTTAGATACTGTTCGTAGCTGGACGCGTATATGAGGAACGCGGAACAGTCGATACGGCGTATCTGTCTTGCGGCGTTTATGCCGTCCCCCCTCCCCATCTCTATGTCAAAGAAGACCAGGTCGTAGCGGTAGCCCTTCTCAATATCCGCGGCAAGGGCACCGCCGTCGGAATAGGCTTCCGTCTCCACGCTGATGCCCGCATCTTCAGCATCGCGGCGCACCATTTCCTCCAGTCCCGCCGTAAAACGCATGTCATCGTCACATACTGCTATCCTTACCATCCGCATCATCTTCCTTCCGGTTTAAATCCCCTTTTACAAGTTTCTCCTGTTCGTCCTGTGCCTGCTCCAGCCGCTCCAGCATCACCTGGAGGGTCTTCCGGTTAATGTCCGACAGGCGCTGGTAGCGCAGCACGATATCGTAATACCTGTCCATCTCCTGATTCATGCGTATCTGGCCGCTTAAGTCACGCTTGATGTCGGTGCGGCCGAGAATGTAGTCAGTGGTGACGTTGAACGAATCCGCCATCTTTACCAGCAGGTCTGTGGGGATGTTGTAGGCACCGTTCTCCATGCGGCTCACTGCCTGCTAGGAAGTGCAGAGGATGGCTGCGAGGGCCTCCTGGGACAGGTTAATGTTCTTCCTAAGTTCTCGAATACGGTTTTGGGTTTCCATAGTGTGCATCATCCTTCCTGACGTCTATTTTACACAAAAAACAATTAGAAAATTACGACTATACAGTGTATTTTATTTACTCATAAACATAGTATAATGCGTATATGCGTTAGTAACCTATCGTCAAACATACACTTACCCAAAACTATCTGAATATAGATAATAAATTCGCGGAGTAGGTATGAAAGCATAAAAATAGATTGCTTTAACAAATAGATAAAAAAGAATATTAAAACTGGGAGGAAACGTTTCCTCCCAAAATAATAATTCTTGTTCAAAAACACCTGACCCACTCTAGTGTTCCTAAAATGAGAATAAAAATATAAAACCTTTTATTCTGCTTTATTTACATAATTTCTGTCATTCTGAGCAATTTGCAAATTATAATCAACATTTAACACACTATTTTCTTGATCGCACTGACAACCGCACTGAGCACACTTATACTCTGTACTTACATTATATTGCCCGCTACTACAAATGCATCCTTTAGGTATAATATCATTACTACTTTCTACGCCTTCAAGATTTATTGGTTCTCTTCCCTCTGGATTTACTAAATTCATAATTATCCTCCTTATACAATACCTTTAATTATCTGACTCAAATTATTCCCATGTAATATTATTGCATATAAATCATCACCTCCGTGTAAATGGGTCAAATAAATCATAGTTATATCCTCTTTATTAAAATCTTTTGGAGTTTAATAACATATGCTTTTGCTATAGAATTACTTCTTTTGTTCTTCAAAGATTATTTGAATACTATGTGATTTAGATATTCCAGTTCTTCCGGATATCTTTCCAATACTTCATGATAATCTATTAAAGCTTTCTCAACCGCATACCGAGCTCCAGTGCATAAATCCTGTTTAAATTCTGCTTTAAATCCCGATTTGTCATAACAATCTACATAACAAACATTACATAGTCTAATAGCCCAACATTGGGAACAAGATTTTTTTGCCTCATTTACATAATCATTGACATAATGTTTTTCTATACTTCTATAATCTACGCCTTTATATACATTTCCGATTGTTGGAGAATTGCCTATTCTCTCGCACAACATAAAGTCACCTCTTACTGTAATATACAATCTTCTTGATCCAGGAATACAACATCCTGTTAAATTGTAATATCCCACAGGTTCATTGCTTATTAATCTTCTGTGTATCCTCAGAAACTCTTCCTTTATAAATGTCTTAGTAAAAATATTTTTATTAACAATATTTTTTTGGTATGTAGTATTCTCTAATGACCAATCTGCGATAGGATTACAGTACTCAGGGTTTTGATTATTATTGATTACTTTCGTTTTTCCAGATAGCCGCTCGTACCTGTGACTACTTCTATGAGCATATGAAATATTTTTTCTAACATCCATAGGTAGCCATTCCAGTTCATCAAAGAAGTTTTGAATAGCGGCCATCTTTTTATCTGTTACAGGTAATGTCATTACCATGCTTAAAGATAAACAAACCGATGCCCTGTCTGCAAATGCGTCAACCAACAACTTTAATCCTCTGATAGCTTTATCGAAACTGCCTTCTTTATTTATCATAATTCTATTCATATCATGCACTTCTTTTGGTCCATCAAGACTACAGACTATCGTTATATTGGTAAGAGAAGAAAAATATTCCGCTATTTCCTTCGTTACTAATGTTAAATTTGTTGTTAATGAATAGCTTATTGTTTTTTTTCTGCTAAATTGTTTTGAATATTCAATGCATTGCTTTAAAATTCCGAATTTTAATAATGGCTCTCCACCATAAAAGGTGATTGCTAATGATTCGCCGCTATGTTCAATCCCGTAATCTATTGCTGCTTTCGCTATATCCCATGACATACTCTCTATATTAAAATTTCTGTAATCTGTGTTGTCTTCTGTATATATACAATACTTACATCTAAGATTGCATTCTTCTGTTAACTCCAACGTAATCTGCTCCAAATTATTCTCGATATTATCTTTTATCAGATCAAATTTAGTGTGTGCTGTAGCAAACTCTGTCAGTTTAGGAGCTTTAAATAAATTTTCACTAATTATTGCATCCTTAATACTATTTAAAGTTAAAAACAAATCGCCTTCACTAATTTGTAACATATGTAGCGACTCTAAACCGTTATTTGTAATAATGTTACTTAAAACATCAAATTCATTATTTTCACACATTAAAACTTTTCCTGTACCAAGATCATAAATGTACCCATTATTCCTCGTTCTGAACAATTTTACATTTCTTTCAAAACTACCTTGCTCTTTTAATGTTTCAAAAAAAATTTTTAAATCCTCTAATTTCATTTTATGAATATCAAGCATATTTTCCTCCATTATATATTAAACTTTTATAAAAAGTTGCGACCAGAATACATATTTTAATCTCTATTTTTTATATATGGTTGATAGCAGTTATGCTATCAACCATACGCAATTCTCCTAGTCAAAGTAGGTATTATTTAAGAATATGTAAGGGGTATAAACAGATACTACTTATTTATTTCCGTAACATAGCTTCCGCATCTAGCTGTTATTTTTATGTATCTTAAGGGAATTGATATTAATGCATATCCATCACCTGAATAGTAATTATTGGGTACAATAGTAATTGAATAAACACCATTATCGCTTTTAGTGTTAAACGAATAATTGCTATTATCACTCATTGCATTTGTATATACCCAATATCGTCCGTTGCTTTCTGTTATATATATTCCTGTCGAATTATTACATTCTTTTACCCAGGCTTGAACTTCGCTAGGTGCTTTATCAATTGTCAAACGATAAGTAAGCACATCCTCATCTTCCGCAGCACGAACATTTAAGGTTCCAAAAGTCATCAATACAAATGCACAAATCATCAACGACGATACTAAAATTCTTTTTACAGTTTTCTTCATTGTTTTTATCTCCTTTTCTGTTAATAGATTTTCATATATTCTTAATACCCTCACTTGTGGAGAAATCGCCTCACTGCATTGGCCTAACTATTGATAACGCACTCATTTCTGGGTTAAAAGCTTTTTGGAGCCGGGAATTTACTTGATCTACATTTACACTTCGAATATAATCTAGTAATGTGTATACATTTATTCCATTAAAATGTGATAATATTAAATAATTTGCCAAAATTGACATATCATCAAAATAATAAATAAGTCTACCTATCATTTCTTTCTTGCATATTTCAAAAAAAGAACTATCAACTCCGTTCCTTTTTTTATCATCTATAGTTTTATTGATAATATCTATGACATAGTTTGGGTTTTCCGACTCCCCCTTTATTTTATTAACAATGCAATTTCGATTAAATAAATTCTCATGTATTAAGCTAGAATTTATATATCCATTTATATATAAATTCTGAAAAGTCGGCGTAATCTCACCAATAAGCATTCCTGCAATAAACTCATCTAATAAAGTATTATAAAAGCTTTGAGAACCATCTAATAGCAGTTCTTTAAATCCTATCGCAAACATAGCTGTATAAATATTATTTGCTTCACATATAGCCAGATGCTCTTTTACTGTTTCAGGTTCCTTTTCATCACAAATTAATTCTAGTTCAGCTTCGATGCTAGTTTTTTTAAAATATTCATCGACAACTTGTATTATTGATTCCTCCTCGCAGTTACCCATAACTACTAAAACCATATTTTCAGGCTTATAGGCAGCTGAATATGCTTTAGTTAGAATCTCCAATCCTATGTCATTTACGTCCTTTTCCGTCCCCGCTATATCACTTTTTAGAGCATGCGAATGATATAAGCATTTATTTAAATTCATATCCAATAACCACGATGGGTTATTTTGATACAACTTAATTTCTTGAATTACAACCCCTTTTACACTATTCAATAACTTTGTGCTAAAGATAGGATTGGTAACAGATTTTAATAAGATCCTCAAACTTTCTTTATATTTATCGCCGCAAGAAAAATAATAAACAGTTCTATCATAAGCACAATAAGCATTGGCTGTTGCACCTGTACTTGAAAAAAGTGTTTTATTCTCAACAGAATCTTCAAATATAAAGTGTTCTATAAGATGTGCAATGCCTTCTGGCAATTTCTTCTTTTTACCCATATCTTTTATAACATTATCTGCAGCTCCATAATTTACTGCAAGATAAGCAGATATACTGGAACTTTCTACTGATGGATAAATGTAAATAGTTAACCCAGAGGAATGTGTCACTCTAATATATGATTCTTGTAATAACTTGGATTGATATTCACTTCGCATACTTACATATATCCTCCCTATTGATTATCCAAAAAATGTGTTCCCTTAAATATTATAAAGTGTGCTACCCTATTAATCTGTTCTTTTTCAGCATTATTTACTAAAACAATCCTATTTGTTGGCGTTTCATTTTGATTACACAAAATCTGTAATAATCCCCATCTTTTTATTTCATTATTACCCTTGTTAAAAGATAAAAGTCTGTTTATTGCATAATTCTTTGCATATTTTAGTTCCTCATCGGTAATTCCATTTAGTTTTAAATTATTTAAAGCACGAATAACTTCACTTTGTGCCTTTTTCTGGTTTTTTGACTCAATATTGCAATAAAAAAACAATCCATTTAAAAAAGGGTCATATTGCATATAACATTCATAACAAATTCCTAAATTTTTTCTTAAGCTTAAACATAACCGTGAAAATGGCGCTTCACCAAATATAATTGAAAATAACCACATTGCATAAGGATCGCACTTTCCATCTATTCCAAATGATAAAATCAATTTAGAAGTTTCTAATGGCACGTGTTTATCATATTTTTGAATCCCATTTACGTCCCTTATTTTAACCCCATAAGGCTGATAATGTATTTTATTAAATTTATCAATACCTCTGTTAATAGAAAACCTGCTAGGAAACGTAGCCTTCGTTCCTAAAAAAAATATTTCAATAATACTATTACTTAATAGTTGTTCAAAAGCATTAGCTAACGATAGCGGAGTAATTGCTCCAATATCCTTACTATTTCCATAACAGGTTTCCGGCATATAAACGCCAAACATATCCTGAGTACATCTAATTAAAATATTCCTTTCATCATAGTATTCCGATTGTATCAGATCATTCAGAAACCCTTTAGCAAATTCCACTGTATCACTTGGAAACAGACCGCTTATTAAATTAGGGTTTGTAATAATTTCTTCCATTAATTCAAAGCAATTCAATGCAATATTTTCATTATCTATAGAAAACTTATTGTCTATGAATGACAACCTCATTTCCATAATATGATATGTACCAATTATATCTATAGAAACTTCCAGACTGGCGCCATAAAGGTCATATAGTTTAGTGGTTAACAAAAGATTATTAGAATACTTTTTGCAACTATCACTTAAAATATATATTAGCATTGAGTTGAGTGTTACATCTTCTTCCTTAAGATTTGTGATAAAATTGACAGATAATTGATTAATTTTCTTGCTAGAATCAATAATTTGATTATATGCTATATTTTGACCAATCTGCCTTCTAATCATCATTACAAACATCTCCTACTCTCAGTAATATTTACTCAAACTTAACGTGCTTAATATGAAATATACTTTCAGCTTTCAAAAAGTCACACGCGTAATCTAGCCTATGCTCTAAGCTGTCATATAATTTATAAGAAATAGCCGGGCATCCACCTCCACATATGGACTTAACCTCACAATCTCTGCACTTGTTTATTCTTTCTACTGTACGATACAAAAAATATTTTGTTAAATCATTATTTTCGACACCTTTGATCCAATCTGCATTTTTGGTATTTTCTAAAGCAAACTCACTTTTCATTAATGATTGACAGGGGTATACTATACCGCTAGGATCGATTGCAAGCACTTGAAAGCATGCACCACATTTTTTTATATCCTGCAGATTAGTATTTGATTTGAAACTATCTACATCGGCATTTATGGGAAACTTATTAATCTCATCAATTGAGTTCGGCACAAATAAAGCAGTTATATGATTAATATTGTGCTCTAACATATATTGCCGAACTTCGTTCACTTCTTCATAAGTATCTACTGATAGAACTGAACGCACATTTACCTTCTTTCCCATACTGTTAAGCATAATAATATTATCCAATATTTTATATTTTTCACTATTTCTTCTATGTGTCTTTGACTCCCCAATATTATCCAAACTTATAGTAGCGCTATCTATTTTTTCCAGAGTATCCTTGCTAATAAGATGTAAGGTAGTACCATTAGTCAACAACTCGATTTTTAATCCGGCGTTATATATATAATCAACTATAGATTCAAAATCCTTGTATAATGTTGGTTCCCCACCAGTAAGATATATTCTCGGCGATGATACAGATTTTAAATCATCTATAACCTTTTTCCACTCATCAATTTCTAATTCTGTTCCACTGTTTAATTTTTCCTTATTATAACAATATTCGCACGCTAAATTACACCGATATGTTAGATGAAGATATACTTGCCTCGGTTCAAAATGCAATCCAGCCTGAAAACAGGACTCGAAACACTTTGCGTGGAACGAACCAATATTATCAAAAAATAACCCTGTATTACAAATTTCTTCAAATATCTCTTCTACATCGCCTGCATCCAATTCAGGAATTGCATCTGCTACTTCTTGACAACTTATATCTTTCTCTGGATGTTCAATAATGTAATCAAAAACAGTAGCTGCTAAATTATCCACCTTTAATGCGCTATGCAGGTAAGATGAATAGTAATACAGGTCCTCTTCTCCTTTGTCCTCTTTTACTTTTGCCATATTTTTATCAAAATAAAACTTCATACTGTAACTCCTTACTGTTTAATAAGTAAACGGTGGATAGCATGTACCTAGACCAAACCTGACAAATATGAGACAATAGACCAAGTCTTTAAATATGGTCTGAAAAGTTAAGCACTAAACTTTTCAGACTGCTATAAGGAGGTTATAGTCTATGGTTTCAGAAACAAGCCTGGCTGCGCAGCAGTGCCGCCTCAGGGAATGGGCAGAACAAATCAGGGACTGCCAAAACCGTGCCGAAGGAATGAGTGTCATCGAATGGTGTTCCCGTAATGGTATAACAAAGGCCAATTATTACTACCGGCTGCGCCGTGTCAGGGCGGCATGTCTTGAACAGTTCCCGGAGGAAACTGCAGGGCGTCAGGTTATACCCGTACCATCAGAATTTTTGTCCTTTCAGGAAAATAACACCCCTGCCATATCTTCACGCGGACTGGAGCTGTCCCTCAACGGGATCTGCATTCATGTAATGGAATCTTCTTCCATGAAGCTCCTGTCTGATGTCCTGGAGGTGGTCCGCAATGCTCAATGACGCTGTATGCTTTAAAGCCGTATACATTGTGTGCGGATATACAGACCTGCGTTCGGGAATAGACAGCCTTGCGGCAGTCCTCGAAGCACAGACAGGCAGCACCCCTTATGTGCCGGACACCCTGTATCTCTTCTGCGGCAGGCGTGCAGACCGCATCAAGGGACTGGTGTGGGAGAAAGACGGCTGGCTAATGCTGTATAAGAGACTTGCAGGGAGCAGGTTCCAGTGGCCGCGCAGCGCGGACGAAGTACGGGAGCTTACACAGCAGCAGTTCCGCTGGCTGATGGAGGGACTTACAATCACTCCTAAAAATTCCGTCAGGACTGTAAAGCCGCCGGAATACATGGGATGATTTTGTGCAGAACAGAGAATTTTACAACCCTGCCGTGACAGGGCTCACGGCAGGCGGCGCATTGCTGCCGGATGCCTGTGACAGGCCGGATTCATGGCCGCATGGCGTCCGGCCCTGATGAAGGTTTTTGAAAACCATCCAGGAAAAAAGCGCCCTTATTTTTAGCCGGAATGCATCCTGGCATATGGGCATTATGACGAAACCGCCGGGAAACAGGATTCGCCATAACCGTAAAAATCTGGTATAATAAAACCATCAGACACGGGAGGGGACTGCAATGGAATCCAGATATACGGAAGAAATGCTTTCCGGTATGGAAAAAGGAACAATCATCCGGCTGTTTCTTGCACAGCAGGAGCAGCTGGAAAATATAGATAAAAACCTGCAGCTCGTGCTGGAGCACCTTGCCGACCAGAAAAGACACCGTTTTGGCAGGTCAACGGAAAGACACCTGACAGAAGGGCAGGTGTCTTTCATGGAAGTTGACGGGGAGATCGTATTTTTCAATGAACCTGAAGCCGTAACAGACCAGGAGGCTGAAAACGAAACGCAGGAAGCGCCCAGACGCAGGACTCCCAAAAAGAAAAAGGGAAAACGCGAAGAAGATCTGGACGGACTCCCCGTTATTATCATAGAACATTCCATGACGGAAGAACAGCTTTCAGATACATTCGGGACGGACGGATACAAACGCCTCCCCGACGAGGTTTACCGCAGGTACAGGTTCACCCCGGCAAAAGTAGAGGTCGAGGAACACCATGTCGCTGTATATGCCGCAAAGACGGATGACGCCATCGTCAGGGCAGAGCATCCGGTATGCCTGCTTAAAGGCAGCCTGGTATCCCCGTCCATGGAAGCTGCAATCATAAATGCCAAATATGTGAATGCCTGCCCCCTCTACCGCCAGGAAAAGGAATTTGAGCGTTACGGGATCACTGTCTCCCGCCAGAATATGGCATACTGGACGATCCAGTGTGCAGACAGGTACCTTGCAGTCCTGTATGATTACCTTCATGAAATGATGTACGCATATCATGTACTGCAGGCGGACGAGACACCTGTCCTTGTAAATAAGGACGGACGCACTGCAGGGGCAAAGAGTTATATGTGGGTATACCGCACCGGCAGCATGTACAGCGGCAGGCAGATTGTTCTGTACGAATACCAGAAGACGCGAAATGCCAGCCATCCGCGGGAATTCCTGAAAGGCTTCAGTGGTGTATGCGTCACGGACGGATACCAGGTCTATCATACGATTGAAAATGAACGGGAAGACCTGACAATAGCTGGCTGCTGGTCGCATTCACGCCGCAGGTTTGACGAGGCAGTCAAGGCGCTGCCGGAATCAAGGCGCAAAAACAGCCTTGCATACCTTGCACTGACAATGATACAGGCCATATACCGCGAAGAAAGAATGCTAAAGGATCTTTCCCCGCAGGAGAGACACAACCGCCGCCGTCTGAGTGTAAAACCACTGGTGGAGGCTTATTTTACATGGGTGCGTGAAAATATTCCCAAAGTGCCTCAGAAAGGCAAAACCCATGAAGGATTCATGTACTGTCTCAACCAAGAGAAATACCTGAAAGTATTTCTGGATGACGGCGAGGTTCCGATGGACAACAACGCTGCCGAGCAGTCGGTCCGTGGTTTCTGTATTGGAAAGAAAAACTGGGTAATGATCGATACCATTACCGGAGCGAAATCAAGCGCCATCATATACAGCATAGCCGAAACAGCCAAAGCAAATAACCTGAGACCATATGAATACTTTGAATATCTCCTGACAGAAATCCCAAAGCATATGGATGACACTGACCGGAGTTTTTGTGAAGACCTGCTTCCATGGTCGCCAAATCTCCCGGAACACTGCCGTAAGCCTGAAAAGAATAGTAATAAAAGTATATCCGAGCCATCCTGACTCTATGATACAGGATGGTTCGGATTTTGTATAGGTACATGCTATCCACCGTTTACTTTAATAAAAGGACACGGGTATATAATAAAAGCAATCTTTTTGAGCATACTTTTACCCCTATAACCATGCCCTTATTTTTATTATAATAAATCACTAATTTTAGCTTAATAGAACTTGAGCTTATATTCAAAATAAACCGTCTGTTCGCTTTCGCTTAAATTAGCAACATAACCGCAGCAATAAAAACGGTATTTTCCATCTGCAGGCACGGTAATTGTTACTGTTTTATTTCCATCTTGTCCGATCCTCTCAGGAAAAGTGATTTTGTTTCCGTTTTCGTCTACAATACCAACCTCAAAACTTGCCGGACTGTAGCGATTATTAGGATCCCAGGTTATGCTGAATGTTTGATTGGCTTTTATATTGTAATAATATAAATTATTAACATATTCCTCTCCAACCTGTCTAATACCTGCCGTAGTTATCTCCTCATTCGCTCCAACATCAAAGCGTGGAAGTGTCGATGAGTATAATTCCTGTCCCAACTGCGTGTTTACCTCTTCCGCAAAAGCGATTTTTCCTGTTAGAAAAAAGAGTGTAATTGCCAAAGCTGCCATTGTGATGCCTTTTGATAATTTCATATAATCGCCTCCTTATTTATGACAATAGGAACCCAATAAACAATATATCAGGTTCCTATTGCAGAACTAAATTCCCACTATGTCCTGCTATAATTCTCTTTAAACCTTAACAGCTGGCCATTATGCGCCGCCGCCTTGGCCATTGCTGTAACCACAGCTACATCCACAAGCACTTCTATAAGAGCCGTTTAATGTTGACGGTTTCATAATTTTAACCTTTTTCATGCTATACACCTCCCTTCTATGTAATCCTATAACAGTCCGCAAGAAACTGATGTTTACGCGCCGCCGCCTTCGCCATTGCTGTAACCACAGCTACATCCACAAGCACTTCTATAAGAGCCGTTTAATGTTGACGGTTTCATAATTTTAA
>VSOH01000307.1:0-11035 GCA_009774735.1 Clostridiales bacterium | reverse complement strand
CCTTTTTCATGCTATACACCTCCCTTCTATGTAATCCTATAACAGTCCATGTAGGGAATTGTTCTCAAAAAAGATATCAACTTTGCCCCAAATTTATTTGAGTTCCACAATTTGTCTATTCTCAATGGAATAGACTTTATTACACCATGTCAATAGTTCTTCATCATGAGTGATAAGAATTATTATTTTATCTTTATATCTATCTTTCAGTTTAGACATAATTTGCTGCTCAGCATTTTTATCTATTGAATTTGTAAACTCATCTAATATGAGCAAATTGCAAGGATTGATTATAACTCTTCCAATAGATATTTTTTGTTGATCCCCACCGGATAAATTTGCTGCTCCTTCTAAGATTTCAATATTAAGTCCCTTTTCCCCGACAGCAAATTTTTCAAACCACTTTTCTTCTAACAATTCATCGATTGCCACACGCACTACTTCTGAATTTATCTCCTGTTCAGTCATACCAAATAACAAATTTTCTTGCAAAGTAATAGGAAAAACCGATTTAGTCTGAGAAACATATCTAGTATTTTGCTTAATGGAATACTGGTCTATCAAGTTGATGTCAATATCATTAAATAGAATTTTACTGCCTGTATCTTTTTTCAGACCCAAAAGTACTTTTATTAAAGTACTTTTGCCTGTCCCAGACGCTCCAACAATACCTACGAAATCACCCTTATTAGCTTTTATTATTCCTGATTCTATATAAGTATCACCGCCGTAATGAATGTTTTGGGCCTCAAGATAAATCGATGTAATATCTTTTAATATATGAGTGCCATCACTCGTTTCCTGATTGTCTATCAGTGTTTCATTAATATATTTTATTGATGCCTTAACATCCCGTAATCCAATATTAGTTGTATTCAATGTCTTCATAGAATTTCTAAAGATATTATTAAGCACGACAATTGTAGCCACCTGAGCAAATTCGACCTCTCCTATATATGCCAAATAGAATGTAATTATATAAATTGCACTTTGCATAATTTCGAGAATTAAATCTAACACCGTGCTAATTCCTGCTGCAAAGAAATTAATGCCAGCGTTTTCTTCCGCAGTAGACTTAAATAACCTTTTTAAATATTTCCCCACCATATTAAATTCTGGAAGCATCTTTATATAATCTACATTAGTCATAAACGAAAGAATGTTCTTGTAATTGCTTGATACGATTCTCTGCACTTTTACGCTTTTTGAGATTAACTGCTTATTAATAATCTTGTATCCAAAAAAGCTGATACTAGCATACAAAACATAACATGCAGTAAGACCCATATTATAATTTGACATTAATACAATTATTGCAATTATTGACAATAACCCACCTATTATTTCTGAAATATTAGTTGAAATTAATTTAAAGATATATGCAACAGCATTGCTCTGCCGATCTACCAAATAAGTCGGTTCATATTCTTCAATTTTGGCATAATCCATTGTATACATTAGATTCATAAGTTCCAAATTTTCATTTGTCATAAAGAATACAGAAAACTTTTTTAGGAAATATTCAAAAAGTATTTGACTTGCATAACCCAATATTACAAGTAACAAAAACACTATTAAGTAACGAGAAAAATCATTAAAATTCTCGATAATATGTTGTAAAAAGAATGGTGCCAATATTTTGGCAATGTTTGATAATAATGCAACTATACTTAAAACACTGATAATTCCAATATTTTTCTTAATGATCTGCCATATCTTCATATTGCTCTCCTTAACACAACCGAACATCTTGCATATAAAATATTTTTCTATAACTATTACAAAACAAGTGCAATTAATCAAAAAACTATCAACTACATCATTTTATTCACTTAAAATACCAAACTAATATAAAAATGTTATGTAATATACTACCAAGAATCTCTTACTAATCTGCCAAATTGTTTTTTTTACGACTTTCCTCGTCATTTTTCCCTTCTATAATGAATTTTTATAAATCAAATCTCACACTTGTTGCTGTCCACCTTACGATTAGCGAACAATTCTGTTCTTATCTATAGTAAACGACAAATATATTTGACGTTTACTATAGATTTCCGAGAGATATGTACGATCCTGCAAGATAAATTCTGTGTTTGCACATAGCAAAACTGGCACTGGAAATATCATAAGGAAAAACTGTAACATTTCCTATAGCTAGCTCTATAAAAGCCTTGTCAAAGTCTATAATTCTATGGAAAGATGAGACTATCCGTAGAAATCTTGATTTTTGCGGAAATATGGGAAAAATTTTATAAGATCCTATTGCCTTTTAGCCTACAATATGTTAATGTATATATGGGACTACAAAGTGTTAATGTAAAGATGGGAGGGATATGGCGTTGAATCAAATTTCTGAATCAGAACTGGTTCTAATGAAAATTATATGGAAAAAAGGAGGGACTGCATTATACGCTTTTATTATGGAAGAATTGGATAAAAGTAGCAATGAATGGAAAAAAAATACTGTATTAACATTACTTTCCAGGCTTGTTGAAAAAAAGTTCTTAAAAACCAAAAAAATAGGACGACGTAATGAATATGTCGCACTAATATCAGAAAAAGAATACCAAACCATGCAAACTCATAGTTTTTTGGAAAAAATATATGAGGGCAATGTAAAAAGCTTAGTATCAACTTTGTTGCAGCATGATATTATCTCGGCAGAAGAATTGACAGAGATTGAAAAATTTTGGAGAGAGAAAAATGATTGAATTTGTTAGGATTTTAATATCACTTTCAATATCTGGTACCTTATTATTATTACTGACTTACCTATTTAAATTATTTTATAAAAACAGTTTTAGCAAATGTTGGCAGTATTACATCTGGTTAATAGTTGCATTAAGGTTTATACTTCCATTTGCAACTAATACTACTATTGTTGGTAGCTTATTTGAAAGAATAGATACTGTAACAGTCAGTGAAACAAATACTGCGCCTGCTATAGAAATTGCAAAATCTGATTATGCTTGCACTACGGAATCGGCATCAATCCATAGCGCTTGCGTTACACCTTTGATTAGCTCAATAGACAAATACACATATATCTTTTATATATGGTTTTGTGTGGTACTAGTATTATTAATTCGGAAAGTGACCATCTATCAAAGTTTTTTACAATATGTCAAGGCAGGCAATACTGAGGTATCAAATATCAATATATTAAATTTACTGTCTGATTGCGAAGAAAAATTGAACATTAAGTACACGGTAGAATTATACCAGAATCCGTTGATTTCTTCCCCTATAATGATTGGGTTTATTCATCCTAGTATTATTATTCCAACAAGGCAAACAGATAAAACAAAACTATTTTATATCTTTACGCATGAACTTGTTCACTATAAAAGGCGAGATATGTTTTACAAATGGTTTATTCAAATAATTGTTTGTATCCATTGGTTTAATCCTTTTGTCTATGTGTTAGGGAAAGAAGTAAACAAAGCTTGTGAATTATCATGCGATGAAGCAGTTATATATACGTTAGATAATAAAGCGCAAAGAGCATATGGAGATACTCTGATCTCATCTTTAAAAACAGAAAAAACTTATAGAAATTCTTTGGCTTCACTTACACTTACTGAGGGAGCTGAGCAATTACAAGAAAGGCTAGGTGCTATTATGAATTTTCAAAAAAAATCAAAAAAAGTTTTTATTATTTCAATCCTCACAGCAGCTGTACTCTTTATAAACGCAATGGTTATTGGAGCTTATGCGGCAGAACACACTGACAAAAACTCCACGGAGTTTGCATTGTCAACAAATAACAAAGTGCTTGCAGAAGATGGCGTGTTTTACATCTTCTGCAATGATACCGATGAAGCTGATAGACCATCCGTAAACATAACTGATGGCAGCATTGGATTTGTGGTTGTAAGAAAAGATAGTTATACTTCAATTACCGGCTTTGAGAATTCAGAAACACTGGTTGAAGATGTAACAAAACAAGTAGAATCTATGAAATATATTTCTACTGAGGAGAAGAAAATGGTAATAGAATTAGCTTCCAATATATCAACCTCTTCCTCATCTACAACTACGGAAAAAACAGGAAAACTTACCGACTATAATGTATTAACTTATAGCTTAACAATTGAGGAAGCATCAAATGAGGTACAGGCATGGATAAAGCAATGTAATTTAAAAGAAACGGATATATATATCGCAGAATTTGATAACCGTTATTGGATATATACAACTGCTATTGGCACAAACAATGCTTTTACCTTTAATACAACTTGTAATGATGCCAATATAGGAACAATAACAATACTTCCAGATAATTCCAAAGCAGGAAATGGATATGTATTACTTTCTACCCCTACAAAATACACACACTTAACTGTTACATGCGACAACTATACCGCTGAATTATGAAACAGGGGAACGAAATCCGCTATCAACAGATATTAAGTTATGTCTGCAACTCAATAATTTTCATTATTGTTTATTTCCGAAATCTATTATTTGTTATGTAAACAACATGCCGAGACAGAGTCAATGTATATACGCTCTGTCTCTTTTTTATTAACCACTTTCATCGCTGCTTAATTTATTACAACTAGCTAATTTTTATCATTAATTAATCTGTATCCTCGTGAATTACGATACAAAGAAGAGGTGAACTTTCGGTAGTAACACTGTTCTTCAAGAACGGAAATAGAATTGCCCTGAACACCAACAGGAATAAAAAGAAAGCGGTTAAGGAATAAATACACTTGAGAACAACGAAAATACTGATCGTTCCTCATGAATAAACGAATTTATTAGTGTTTTCTACAAAATATATTTTTCTAATAATAACTTTCCGACAATATCTTTCAGCAAGTTAATATATTCCTTTGGTTATCCCCTTATTTCAGGGCATTCACAGAAATAGAAAACGAAAACTTAATACCTTATTCCATCCCCAAATAATGCCTCTCGCAAACTTATAATCTACTATATTGCATACACCCTAAAGCAATCATGAATACTCAAATTACAATATTCTCCTGCCGCAATTTCCGAACATATTATTCGTCATATGCTGTCAGCTTATATTTTTCAATTATCTCAACCAAAACCCTCTCGTATTCCAGAGATTCACAATAAGGATACTTGACATCCTGCAGAAACTGAACTGCCCTTATGTAATGCCCTTCACCCATAAGTCCCTCCCAGTTTGGTTCTTCCTGAGAAGGCGCCCTCCATGTAGCAAGATAATCATTGTGCTGCATTATGACATGTTTCAGAATTGGAGAACTCGCGCGAAAGTCCTTCCGATGTATAAACAATTCACTTAAATCTATTTCCATCTCATTCTTTTCCCAATCAATCGCCTCCAAAGTAATCGCAATAACAATAGATGGCAGGCAAATATGCCTTCTGCGCCAGTCTTCCTGTGCGATCTGTCCTATAATCTCAATAAAAAGTTCTTTGTTCCTTTTCACTTTCTTTCTCCTCTCTATTTTCGTTTCCAGTACCATCGAAGTGCCGCCGCTCCTGCAACTGCCCATATGCCGTATCCCTTGCACATTACAATAAGGAAGATAATCCCTCCCATGACTGTTAATGCAATCTTCTCTTTTCTTCCCATAAACGCTCCCTAGAAGAAAGGGTATGTGTGCTGGGAAGTAACCGTGCCCAGCACTTTTTTCCCATCTTCCCCATCTTTTATACTGGTAATACGTACAAGGCTGCTGTGCAGGTCATACGCAGCGCTCTTTATTGCGCCCTCTGAACTGTAATAAATGTGCTGTATCATACTTTCCGGAAACAGGGTGCATACCATACTGCTGACTTTCTTAAAATCCTCCAGATCCTCGCATATCAGGATTGCCTGAACAATATTTCCATCTTTATTGAGCTGCTCCATATATCCCTTTAAAGCAGATATTTTTTTTTGTAAATGCTTGTCCCACTCAGATTCCGTAAATCTTTTTAAGTCCACGCGGGTAAACACCGGTTCCACTATAGTAACATAACTTTTCCCGGCGATTTCGTGAAAAATCCTGCTGTTGAAGATGATTTTCCCGTTTTCCTTGTCCTGATAGGAAGGCATAAAATCAAACTCCTTTAAATGCGGGCTTTTCATCAGTTCATTTGTGATCAGTGACGACGCTGCCTTTTCCACGATTTCAAGGGGCGGAAGAATGTCTTTTTCATGTCTGGCATCCGTATTCAGCTTTAACGCCTGATAAATGACTTTGCAGAACTCCGGCGTTGTGGAATACAGGACAATATTGTTTCCTTCCTTTGTGTAGACAAACCTGCGCAGCATCCCCATGCTGCACATCTTCTTTATCCTGCTGAGCAGCGCATCCCGGTCAATGTAGCGCGGCACACGCTTCTGCGGCCAGAAGCTGCCTAATGCCTGTATCGTTTCCGCTACTACTTTTGGAATTGTGTATTTATACAGTGCTATAACGTACCCGATATACAGATCGGACAGTACGATTTCCTCATTCCGGTAATAGTAAGCGATTTTATCCAGGGAATTTCTTTTATCCGAATCCGGAACGCTAATCTCCATTTCCGGCATATACTCAAAAAGTGCCTTATATCCCATCATGCCTACTATATCCCGTGCAGCCCTCTCTGTTGTCTTTTCTGTATCAGCCATTACGTTTACTCTCCCTCCTGATTATTTTCCGGCTTCTCGTATCCCTCCAGTGTAAGAGCCTGGAACACCCTTGCTTTCAAGGAACGTTCCTTTGTATTCATGTAATAAATCTTTCCCATATACTCCATGCCCGGAATAATCGGAAAGTCTCTTGCTGACGACGGATATTCGGTAAATACCTGAATGTCTTCCAGGCCATTGATTTCACCGAACCAATGTCCTTTTTTCAGCGACAGGCACTTAATGCGCACAATATCGCCAACATGATACTTTTCTTCCAGCGACTTCTGCTCCCACGGATCCTCTACCAGTTCTTTTCTGGAGCAGGCGTAATAGGTGATGTCCTGCTTCCTCTGCTTTCTTACCTTTTTTTCGCGTATGTATACTTCTACAACATCGCCGTAAGATACCGTTCCCTTCAGCGCGGACGTAAATGTATTTGCCCAGTCACCAATATACACAAACCCTAAGATTCCGACACCGCATAAGTCCAACCACACACCCGTATCTATACTCTCTCCGTCTACAGTTTTAGACTGGATGCGGATTACCTTGCCCTTTACACGCAGGTTTGCATTCCTGTTATCCTTTTTCAGCCGGCTATTGATTTCTTCCTCGATTTCCGGACGTTTATCTTTCCGTGCTTCATTGTGGCTTACCCATACGGTACGGCTTTCATCGTCCACCCTGACCACTTTTACATAATATACGTCTGCCAGCTTCTGTGACTTGTAACGCAGATCATACGGGTCCCCCGTAATTGCATCTGATGCCATGCAGATAATAATGTCCTTGTCCACTTTGGAAAGGGTGCCGTCCGCCCCTGCTTTTTCAAAAGCCATCTGCATATATTCCCCTGCATCCATCAGCTTTTTATAACGCTCCAGATGCCCGTCTGCCCTTTCCGGCACATAAGAATGTTCTTTCTCTTTCCTTCCGCCTAAAAATTTTCCTGAAATTTCAAACAACTGGTCTTTCATTGATCGCACCTCCATTAAAATAATATGTGTTTACCGGTCATCAATCCGTTACCGGAAAATACTGATAAACCAGGAAATACCAAATACAATAATCAAAAGTATTGCCGGCACTGCCATCATACCGACACTGATTGCCGTTTTCCGCATCTTCTTGTCTTTTGTCGCCAACAGCGCAATGACCGCTCCCAAAACAAAGGAAACAAGCCCTATCAGCAATGCCCCTGCTTTTATGCTTTTTAAATTGCTGTAACAGGCTGCCGCTATGGTGCGCAGAATCCGTTCAGCAAAATTGCCGCTGATTTCTATAGGATTAACTTCCTCCAGATTTTCCATGCCGCTCTCCCAGGAGTCCTGTATCCGTTCTTTTAACGCATCATATATGGAGTTTTCCTGTTCATTTTCTCTTGTTTCTTCCTGTATGTATGCTTCTTCCCCGTATACAATGGACGAAGGAATGAAAAAGAAAGCTGCGCACCCAAAGAACACTGTAATAACAATCCGCAGAAAATACGGTATGTTAATTTTTTCCATTTCCATCCCCCTTTTCCCTGTCCTTTATGAATATTGACAGCCTTGGGATTGGGCAGGAAGTATTGATTTCAGTGCTGCCTTCCCCTAACTTACCCATTTCCTCCTGAATCTTCGTTAAAATCTTATCTTTTTCCAGAAGCGCTAAGGCTGTCAGGAACAGTGAAGTTTCCGGAAGCAACAGCATAATCTTCTGCATATGGTCTAATGCTACACCTTTTTCTCCTTCTGTCAGAATAGCTATCATATCCGCCGCGATTCGGTAAGCTGTTAAGCCATCCTTTTCCCTAAAATATTCCGCAAGCTCCTGAAGCCTGCAATCCATGCTGTTTTCGGAATACGGTCTTTCCAGATACACCGGCACCCGGGCTACAACGAGATACCTTTCCTGTCCGGAGGCGATAATCTGTGATACCGACCGCCTAAAAACGGCTATTCCTGGCAGTTCCGTTACCGGATCGGTAAAGTAATTTTTCTCTGACTCCTCTGCCAAAAGACACATATTCCAGAATAATTGAAATATCCATAACAGACTTTCCATATCTTCGGATGTCAATCCGTTTCCTTCCTGACACTCTTCCAATATCAGGAATCCTTCATACTTTCCCAAATCTGACAACATGAATACCCGGCTGCCATTCCTAACCCGGCTTCTTTCTTCTACTGCGGACAGGGGACATCTCCAAAATCCTGCCTCATCATCCGGAAGGGTGGAATAGAAGAATACAGTTGTATCCCCCTTTAGCAGATGGATTGTGCATCTGCCGTCCTGTCCTGCCAAAAGAAATGCGAGCATTGCTGCAGCTTCCATCGCCAGTTCTTCCCCTGCCGGGCTCTTTTCTGATAGTTCCTTTAGTTTTCTTATTATTGATATAATCTGCATCCGTCCTCCCTATAAATCGTCCTCATCAATATTGGCCACCTCATTTAAGAGCTGGCTGTCATATTCAATACTCATGCCTTTAAAAATACGATTGAGCAGATAATACCGCTCCACCTGATATTCTGTTGCAACATCATCTATGGTTTTTCTGCCGTATGCAATTTCAAGATAGCCATACAGACTGCGGAGATATCCGGAATTGTATACCCTGCTTAAATCCAGTTCGCTACTGGAACGCTCTAGCATTTTTCTGTACACCTGCTTTTTAAGCGGTTTTCCCTGTTTATTAACACAAAGATACATTTTTTTCATCTGCTCTTCTTCCGTATTCCTTACCTTTATGCGCTGCATTGCATACCAAGCCAGATTTTTTCTGTCTTCCCCGCTCAGATCCACTTCCTTTTCATCGCATATAATCTGGTCTTTTACATACACATTGCCATGTACACATTCGTAGACATCGGACAGACGCATCTCAATGATATCCTGTACTTTCAAAATGCTATGAAGCTGTAAGTAAAAAACAGGATAAGAACCTACACTGTACGTTTTGATGTGCGCTGAAAGCTTTTCTATTTCTTCCATAATTAACGCAATGCGGTCTTCATTTCCCTTTATCTGCTTTTTATTCACTAAATATTTCCTCCTTTTTCTCTCAAGGTCCCATTTTCAGACCTGCCATTAAATGCCCTGTACCCATATTTTTTTCCTTTCCTTTTTTCTTTTTCTGCATAGTCTTCTGATATAGAGCAAATTCCTCGTCTGCCTGCAATTCCTGTATAGTATTTTCAGGAAGGTGTTCTGCCAGGCAGCAATTTTCAACATAACTTAGTTTATTCCGGACTTCCTGATAACGGAGCTGTGTATCCTGAGCATCAATACCTGCGCCAATGTAATGGATATACCGTTCGAGCACGTCTTTTCCTACAATGTCCAGCACCGACACAACTTCGTCCATAGACCTGATTCCATAATATTCCCTGGATTCCTTTCTGGAGCGCCTTGACAGGATTCTATTCGTCAATTCCTCCGCATTGGCATCTTCTTCATAAACTGCATCCATAATTCCTGCGGCATACAATACTGCCATGTAATCTGTACCGTAATGCTTCCTGTCTACTGACACAACTACCGGGATTCTTTTGATATCCCTGAGTGCTGCTATTTCCCATGACTGGTAAGATGCAGACGTATCCATATTTTCCTGTAAGAGAATAACTGTATTCTCGCAATTATCCATAGAAAACGTCTTATATTCCACTTCCTGCTTGCTTAAGCATGGATGTATGACAAACTTCATTTCTTTTTCTAATGCCATCTGATAAATCCTCTCTACGAGTCCGGTTGATATGGTATCTTCCGGAATACCACAGATCACTTCTATTTGTCTCATTTGTCACCTCACTGTTCCAGCGTATCCAAAACATTGATACCTGTAATTTTCCATTCGCTGCTCTGCTTCTCAATATTCAACTTGATATATTGCAGAATCTGCCCATTTCCGCTTCCGCTCAGTGTAAAACGGCTCTCCATGATGACCTCTGCCCCTGTCTCGGAAATGCAGGAATAATAACATTTTGCCTCCTGAAGTGAAGATATCACTGCCGGAATTTTCTCCCCGCTTTCCATCAAATCTTCTACTGGAAATGGCACTAATTCTGCATATGCCTGTGGTGTCATAAATGCTTCCGTCCCTTCGTAAAACCTGCGTTCCCTAGTATCGTAGGTATACAAAATCTCCGCAAATGACTGTAAAAACTGCTCCGGATCCTGCTCGTCTGCCTGTTCCGAAAGTACTTTCTCTTGTCCTGTTGCAACCTCAGTCTGCGATTTGTCTTCCCCTGTACCACTTCTTGACGTAACCAATAAAAAGGTGCCCGTCACGAAAAGCAGAACCACCAGAATTGTAACCAGTGTTGAAAACAACGCTTTTTTGAAATTACCAAATTTCATGTTTCTTCCTCCTAGTATAATAATGATATAGCAACAAGAGCTATAGTTAATAAGTTACAAAGACAAGTCAAACAGATAGCTGAA